>NZ_JBNPXS010000021.1:0-50590 GCF_050433185.1 Desulfitispora alkaliphila | reverse complement strand
AGGAGGGTAAGCGACCATGAAACTAGTGGAGACTATAAGCACGGTCATACCATTACTTCCAAACATAACCAGTTTGGCAGATAGGATGGACTTTACCCTGTAAAAAAATGATAGATATAAGATATCTATCCAGTTCCTGAGGCTGACCCACTGTTAGGTGATAATGAAATACTGAGAATGAGTGAGTATTAAAGAGAAATATTAACTTTATAGAAGGAGGATAAAATATGGAATACAATGAAACTCTAAATTTACCAAAAACTGAATTCCCTATGCGAGGCAATTTGCCTAAGCGAGAACCTGATATTGTGAAAAAGTGGGAAGAAATTGATATTTATCAGAGAGTGAAAGAAAACAATAGTGGTAAGCCAAAGTTTATTTTGCACGATGGTCCTCCCTATGCCAATGGTGATATCCACTTGGGTCATACCTTAAACAAAGTTTTAAAGGATATGGTTGTCAAGTATAAATCCATGGCTGGGTACGATTCGCCTTATGTACCTGGTTGGGATACCCATGGGTTGCCTATCGAACAGCAGGCTATAAAAAACTTAGGCTTAAATAGAGAGAAGGTAGATGTAGTCGAGTTTAGAAGGCAGTGTAGGGATTATGCCCTTAAATTTGTAGACTTGCAAAAGGACCAATTTAAACGACTAGGCATTCGAGGAGATTGGGACAATTCATATGTTACATTAGATCCTAAATTTGAAGCTGAGCAAATAAAAGTTTTTGGTGAAATGGCTAATAGAGGCTATATCTACAAGGGGCTAAAACCTGTGTATTGGTGTAGTGATTGCCAAACTGCATTAGCAGAAGCAGAAGTAGAATATGGTGAAAAGCGGTCACCATCAATTTATGTTAAATTTCCATTGAAAGACGGTAAAGGTATTGTATCAGAGACAAATACACACGTTGTAATTTGGACTACAACTCCATGGACGCTTCCTGCCAATGTGGGAATTTCCTTACACCCTGAATACAAATATACACTGGTGGAAGCTGATGGAGAAAACTTAATTTTAGCAGAAGAGCTTTATGAACAAGTCCTGGATAAATCAGGATATGAGAAGTGGAATGCAATAAAAGTGTTCACGGGCAGTGAACTTGAAGGTATTATTTGCACAAATCCGCTGTTTGAAAGAGATTCGCTAGTTATCCTAGGTGACCACGTAACATTAGAGCAAGGGACTGGCTGTGTTCACACAGCTCCTGGGCACGGACAAGAAGACTACGAAGTAGGAAAAAAATACGATTTACCAGTTGTTTCACCAGTAGATGACAAGGGTGTCTTCACTGAGGAGGGACATCAGTTTGAAGGGCTACAGTATGATAAAGCTAATAAAGCAATTACTGAAGAGTTAAAAGAAAATAATTATTTAATGCATTTAGAATTTACTAAACACTCATACCCTCATTGTTGGCGCTGTAAGGACCCAATTATTTTTAGAGCAACTGAACAATGGTTTGCTTCTATTGATGGATTTAGACAAAATGCATTAGAAGAGATTAACAAGGTTAAGTGGATTCCAGCATGGGGCAGAGACAGAATTTATAACATGATTGCTGATAGAGGAGATTGGTGTATATCAAGACAGCGGACATGGGGAGTGCCAATTCCTATTTTTTACTGTTTTGACTGTAATGAACCTATTATAAACCAGGACACTATAGAACATATATCCAATTTATTTAGAGAGCACGGTTCTGAGGTGTGGTTTGCAAAGGAGGCTAGTGAATTAGTACCGTCGGGACTTAAATGTAAGTGTGGGCATGCTGAGTTCAGAAAAGAAAAAGATATCATGGACGTATGGTTTGATTCTGGTTCTAGTCATGCAGCTGTATTAGAAACTAATCCAGAACTGCAATGGCCAGCGGACTTATATCTTGAAGGCAGCGATCAGCACAGAGGTTGGTTTAACTCGTCGCTATCAACAGCAGTTGCAACTAAAGGACAAGCCCCGTACAAAGCTGTTTTAACACACGGCTTTTTAGTGGATGACAAAGGTAGAAAAATGTCTAAATCAATGGGGAATGGAATAGATCCCCTAGATGTGATAAATAAAATGGGTGCTGATATATTGAGATTATGGGTGTCTTCAGCTGATTATAAAGTAGACGTGGCACTTTCTCAGGGTATTTTAAAGCAAATTACAGAGGCTTACAGAAAGATTAGAAATACATCAAGATACTTGCTTGGCAACCTATACGATTATGACAATGAGCAACATGCAGTGGCATATGAAGACCTTAATGAGTTGGATCGCTGGGCTCTTATACGGTTACACAAACTTATTGATAAGGTGACAAAAGCCTTTGAAAACTATGAATTTCACGTAGTATATCATGCCATTCATAATTTCTGTGTGGTAGACATAAGTGCTTTCTATTTAGATGTGGTCAAAGATAGATTATACACGCAACCTGCTGACTCCACAGACAGGAGAGGTGCTCAAACAGTCATCTATCAAATAATGGATGCTATGACTAAATTAATTGCACCGATTCTAACATTTACAGCAGAAGAAATTTGGCAACATATACCTAATACTAAAAAGGCTGAGAGTGTTCAGTTGAGCCAGTGGCCTAAAGTAAACAAAGATTACCTAGACGAACAATTAGAAGCTAAATGGAATAAACTATTAGACATCCGCGAAGAGGTTGCTAAAGTGCTAGAGGCAGCTAGACGGGATAAAGTAATAGGTCATTCCCTAAATGCGGAAGTTAAACTTTTTGTGGATCAGGACTTAAGAGATTTCTTTGAAGAGTTCAAGGTGGATTTGGCCACATTGCTAATTGTTTCTAAAGTAAGTATTCATGATTTGGGTAAAGCTACAGAGGGAGTAGGGGAAGTGGCAGGGTTAGATAACTTTAAAATAGCTGTGGCCTCAGCACCTGGTGACAAGTGCGAGCGCTGCTGGAAATACAGCGAAACCATAGGTCAAGCCAGTGACCACCCTACTATTTGTTCTTCATGTTATGAAGTAATAAAAAAATAATGGAATAAAAGCAAAGTAGTCAGAAAACTTTGCTGGCTACTTTGTGGTATAATACATAAAACAAACTAGAAAAAGGGTGAAATTGATATGAAGAAAAACAACAGGATTGTAGTTACAGTTTTAGGGAAAGACCGTGTGGGCATTATATCAGGTGTAGCGAATGTTTTAGCAGATGCAAATGCCAACATTGCAGACATTAGTCAAACTATCATGCAAGATTTCTTTACAATGATTATGATTGTGGATATTGCCGGGTGCAACATTGACTTTAATCATCTAAAGAGTAACCTACATAACTTAGGCGAAGAATTAGGTGTTAAGATAACTGCTCAAAATGAGCAAGTTTTCGACTATATGCATCGGATATAATTTGGAGGGAGAATAGAAATATGCCAGTTTATTCAGTTTCAAGTCAGGAAATATTAGAAACCATACGCATGGTTGAGATGGAAAACTTAGATATTAGAACAATAACAATGGGTATAAGCTTAAGAGATTGTGCCCATGCAAATGCTAAGGTTGCTCAAGAGAGAGTTTACGACAAAGTGACTAGATTAGCTTCTAACTTAGTCAAAGTAGGTAATAAAATTGAAGTGGACTATGGTATTCCCATAGTTAATAAACGTATATCTGTGACACCAGTTGCTATGATAGCGGAGAGTTCAGATGTGGAAGACTATGTTGGCTTTGCAGAAGCGTTAGATCGCGCTGCTAAAGAAGTTGGAGTTAACTTTATCGGTGGTTTCTCAGCACTTGTACACAAGGGCTTTACAAAAGGAGATCAAATCTTAATTGATTCAATTCCCGAGGCACTTAGCCGCACTGAAAGAGTATGTTCGTCTGTTAATGTGGGAACAACTAAGGCTGGAATTAACATGGATGCAGTACTAAAAATGGGACAAATTATTAAAAAGACTGCAGAAGCTTCAGCTGATCAAGATGGTCTAGGATGTGCGAAGCTAGTTGTCTTTTGCAATGTTCCTGAAGACAATCCATTTATGGCAGGTGCTTTTCATGGGGTCGGAGAACCTGAGTGTGTTATCAATGTAGGGGTTAGTGGTCCAGGAGTAGTACTGAACTCTATCAAAAAGAACCCTGATGTAGACTTTGGCCAGTTAGCTTCAATAATCAAGAAAACATCCTTTAAAATTACTAGGATGGGTGAATTAGTAGGTAGAGATGCATCAAATCGCCTTAATGTGCCCTTTGGGATTGTAGACCTATCCTTGGCACCTACACCAGCTATTGGAGATAGTGTGGCAGATATATTAGAAGCAATTGGACTTGAGCGGTGTGGAACTCACGGTACAACAGCTGCCCTAGCTATGCTAAATGATGCCGTGAAAAAAGGTGGAGTTATGGCATCTTCCTACGTAGGTGGGTTAAGTGGTGCATTTATCCCTGTAAGTGAAGATGCTGGAATGATTGAAGCCGTTGAGGTAGGTGCACTTAGTATTGACAAGCTAGAAGCTATGACTGCTGTGTGCTCTGTTGGACTAGACATGATTGCCGTTCCTGGAGATACTAGCGCAGAGACATTAGCCGCTATTATTGCCGATGAATCTGCAATAGGTATGATTAATAAAAAGACTACTGCCGTAAGAATAATCCCAGTTCCAGGAAAAGAAGTAGGAGAAATGGTTGAATTTGGTGGTTTACTTGGACGAGCACCAATAATGCCAGTTAATAAGTACAACTCAAATGTATTTGCAAGAAGAGGTGGTAGAATACCTGCACCACTTCAAGCATTTAATAACTAATAGAAAAAGCCTTCTTAAGAAGGCTTTTTTTGCATTTTGTGGAAGTCAATACGTATATTTTCATAAGAGTATCTGGGAAAATATAATAAAGAGAGGGGGAATAATTATGAAAGATGATAATCAAACTATAAAAGAGTTAAATAAAAAAATTGAAGATTTGGCGGTAAAAATAGAAAAAATGAAAATAGCTGAATATGTTGACCTATTGCATAGTCCTAGGAGATTGCTGCTAGTAAACTTTATGGCGGGTTTAGCTCGTGGATTAGGAATAGCAGTTGGTTTTACAATTTTAGGAGCTATACTTATTTATTTTCTACAAAGATTAGTGGTGCTTAACTTGCCCTTGATTGGGGACTTTATTGCAGAAATAATAAAAGTAGTTAATCAGCAGATGGGGACAGGAGTCAGATAACGCCGCCAAATCACAATATGTAGGAGGCTTCCCATGGATACTAAAAACAACAATCAAAAAATAAAAACTGAACTGGAAAAAGAAAGAAAAGAGCTAGAAGCTCAGCTCAAACACATGGAGGAATACAAAGAATTAGAAATGGGAGAATCAATTGCTGAGTTAGCAACCTATGATAATCACCCTGCAGATATAGGTAGCGAGTTATACGAACGGAGTAAAGACATTGCCCTTGCAGAAGGAATTAAACATAAGTTACAGCATGTAGGGAATGCTTTGGATAAAATTAATACCAACAACTATGGTATTTGTGATATGTGTGGTAAAGAAATTTCTGCTGATAGATTAGAAGCTATGCCTAGCACAACTTTGTGCTTAAAATGTAAAGAACTTAAAGAAAGTGAAACTGATAATAACAGGCCCGTTGAGGAAGAGGTTTTGAATATGGTACCTCAAAACTATAAAGGGCTAGATAACATGTATGATGGGGAAAACGTATGGAGGGATTTAGCTAGATATGGAACATCCGACACTCCTCAAGATAGCGAGAGGCCAGGTGAATATCAAGATCTGATTGAAGATAATGAGGATGATGGACTTGTAGAAAAAATTGAGGGAATACCTTATGTTTCAAAAAAGGATGGAATGTTTTATGAAGAAACATATGGTGTGGACGAAAAAGAAAAACTAGATGAGTAACTTGTTGAAACTTTGAGTGCTATGTGCTAAAATTATTTGGAAACTTTTATATATGGAGTTGAACAAATGATATTTTGGATTATAGCTTTTTCAATATTAGTAATAGATCAGTTAACCAAGCACATAGTAAAAGCAAAGATGGAATTATCTCAGTCTACCCCGATTATTGAGAATGTTTTTCACATTACCTATGTAGAAAACCCTGGAGCTGCTTTTGGTATTCTTGCTCATCGAACAGTGTTTTTTATAATTATAACGGCAGTAGTCGGTTTAGCTATAATATACTTCAATTCTAAGTTACCTAAAGACAAGTGGTTAGTTAAATCAGCTTTAGCTATGCAATTAGGTGGAGCAGTGGGTAACTTAATTGACCGAGTTAATACCGGGTACGTTGTGGATTTTTTAGATTTTCGTATATGGCCAGTATTTAACATAGCAGATATAGGAATTGTAGTGGGGGTCATCCTATTGGCCATATTGTTGTGGAACGATGAAAATGTTTTTATTACAGACAAATAGAGGATGAAGAGAAATGAGTACGGAAAATAGAGAATTTTTATTTCCTGTTGCTGAAACAGAATTGGACATTAGAATTGACAACTTTATTACAGAAAAATTAGATATATCTCGCACTAATGTCCAAAAATTAATTAAAAATCAGAATGTTACAGTAAACGGAAAAAAAGTAAAATCTAATTATAAAGTTAAACCTGACGAAATTGTTGAAGTCAGAATGCCTGAGCCAGAAATGCTTGATGTAGCTCCAGAAAAAATGGAATTAGATATAGTATTTGAAGATGATCATCTGATAGTTATTAATAAGCCTGCTGGCCTAGTGGTTCACCCGGCACCTGGTAATTACTCAGGTACGCTTGTAAATGGATTGCTTTATCATTGTGGTCACAATCTTTCAGGCATAAATGGAGTTATCAGGCCTGGAATTGTACATAGACTTGATAAAGATACATCTGGGCTAATAGTAGTTGCGAAATCAGACTTAGCGCATAACGATTTGGCACTTCAAATAAAGGAAAAACAGGCTAAAAGGGGTTATATGGCTTTAGTTCACGGTGTCATAAAGGAGCCTGCTGGGAGGATTGATGCTCCTATAGGTAGAGACACTGTAGACAGAAAGCGTATGGATGTAACGGACAAAAACTCAAAAGCAGCTGTGACAAAATATAAAGTAATTGAGCGCTTTAACCAGTATACACTTATAGAAGCGTGGCTGGAGACAGGTAGAACCCATCAAATTAGGGCTCATTTTAAATATCTATCCCATCCGGTAGTAGGAGACCCTCTTTACGGTCCACAAAAAGCACATTTTGATTTAAATCGACAGTTACTTCATGCAAAAGTATTAGCATTTAAACATCCGATTACTAAAGAGAAGATGGAGTTTAGCTCACCTTTACCTTCAGTATTCGTCAAAGTGATAAATAAATTGCAAGACTAATGTCTGGGAATAATATGTTGACAAGAGTTGAAATTTAGGTTAAACTTACAATAATAAAAAATGGAACCTTTAAAATAGTCCCGTGAGACTATAAAGGGTTTGGTGTTCGAATAAGCTTCCGAATACATGTTTACCTGCACTCACGGAAGGCAGGTTTTTTTATTAGGGGGGGGTGAATTTTTTGACCAAATACAAAGAGAAAGCGCTAATAATGGATCAAGACAAAATTAGAAGAGCCTTAACTCGTATTGCTCATGAAATAATAGAGAAAAATAGAGTAATTGAAGATATAGCTTTAGTGGGAATTAGAACTAGAGGCGTACCCCTAGCAAAGCGCTTAGCTGAAAAAATCAATGAAATTGAAGGTAAGGAAATTAAAATAGGAGTACTGGATATTACTCTTTATAGAGATGACTTGACAACGTTATCACACCAACCAGTGTTACACAAAACTGAAGTTCCTTTTTCTGTTGAGGGCAAAAATGTAATCCTGGTAGATGACGTTCTTTATACGGGAAGAACTGTTAGAGCTGCATTAGATGCCTTGATAGATTTAGGACGACCCCAAAAAATACAATTGGCAGTTTTAGTAGATAGGGGGCATCGTGAATTGCCAATTCGCGCAGACTATATTGGTAAAAATGTACCCACTTCAGGAAAAGAAGTTGTATCAGTTTACTTAAATGAAACTGATAAGAGTAATGAAGACAGGGTTGTAATAAAAGAGAAAACTGAATAAGAAATACCCTTTAACTTAGTCCTGTGAGGCTAAAAAGGGAGCAACTTCTAGTTAGTATCTAGAGGTCTACCTTCCTATGGCTTTCACAGGCATGGGAAGGTTTTTTTATACTTATAAAAGGAGGATTATTCAATGAGCTTAAAGAGAAAAGATTTACTTGGCTTAAGGGATATGAATAGTGAGGAAATTGAACTTATTTTACATTCATCAGAAAGCATGAAAGAGTTTATAAAACGCAAAGTAAAAAAATTACCTACTTTGAGGGGTAGATCAATAGTAAACCTATTTTACGAGTCCAGTACTAGGACAAGAACATCATTTGAGTTAGCGGGAAAGTACTTAGGAGCAGACACGGTTAATGTAGCTACCTCCACTAGTAGTGTGACAAAAGGAGAGAGCTTAATAGATACAGGTAAAACAATTGAAGCCATGGGAGTAAATACTATTGTTATTAGGCATCCCATGGCTGGTTCAGCAGATTTATTAGCAAGGAACGTTAGCTCATCTGTAATTAATGGCGGCGATGGTATCCATGAACATCCTACCCAAGCACTTTTAGACATGTTTACCATTAAGCAAGTAAAAGGGAGTCTAGAGGGATTAAAAATAGTCATAGTTGGCGATGTCCTCCACAGTAGAGTAGCTCGCTCTAATGTATGGGGTATGACTAAGCTGGGAGCGGAAGTAACTTTAGTAGGTCCCCCAACCCTTTTGCCAGAGAGGCTTTTTGGAAATTTAGGAGTAAAGTACAGTTATAACCTAACAGAGGCCTTAAAAGATGCAGATGTAGTTGTGGCTTTGCGTATTCAAAAAGAGAGACAAGAAGCCGGATTAGTTCCTAGTATGAGGGAGTACGCTCAACAGTATGGAATAACTCAAGACAAGATTAAGTTAGCAAAACCAAATGCACTTGTGCTACACCCAGGTCCTATGAATAGGGGAATAGAAATAGACAATGAAGTTGCTGATGGTGTTGCATCCCTTATTCAGGAACAAGTTACAAATGGGGTAGCCGTAAGAATGGCAATTCTCTATCTACTCAACGGAGGTGAAGACAGTGAATATATCAATTAAAGGAAGCAAGATTTTTTATAATGGGAAGTTTCAAGAGGGAAATTTATTGGTAAAGGATGGTACTGTAGAAACCTTGCAGCCTAAGGACTATAAAATCTCAGAGAAATACAAAGTGATAGAAGTAGGAGATAATTTAGTTGTACCAGGACTTGTGGACATGCATGTTCACTTAAGAGAGCCGGGATTTGAAGCTAAGGAAACAATTGCTACGGGTACTAGAAGTGCTGCTGCAGGTGGCTTTACCAGTGTAGCTTGTATGCCTAACACTAACCCAGCCATAGATAATAAAGGTATAGTGGATACAGTGATAAATAAAGCAAAGCGAGAAGGAGTTGTTCGCACATACCCTGTGGGTGCAATAACGATACAGAGAGCTGGGAAAAAACTAGTGGAAATGGTAGACATGAAGCAGGGAGGAGCGGTAGCTTTTTCTGATGATGGTAATACCCTAATGAATGCAAACTTAATGAGAATGGCATTGGAATACAGCAAGGCTATTGATGTTCCTATAATTGCTCATTGCGAAGAAGAAAGCATGCTAAGTGGAGGAGTCATGAACGAGGGGCATAACTCTTGTATCTTAGGTTTACCCGGTATCTCAAACCAGGTGGAAGATATAATTGTAGCTCGAGACCTTATGTTAGCTGAAATGACTAATGCAAAACTTCATATAGCACATGTTAGCACAAAAGGAGCGGTCGAGTTGATACGTCAAGCCAAGGTAAGGGGCGTGAAAGTAACAGCTGAAGTTGCTCCTCATCACTTAACTTTAACTGATAGTTCTGTGATAGGGTATGATACCAACACTAAGGTAAACCCACCACTGAGAACTCAGGAAGATATAGAGGCATTGATTTCTGGATTAAAAGAAGGGGTAATTGATTGTATAGCTACAGATCATGCACCCCATACTAAAGACGAGAAAAATGTGGAGTATGCAAATGCACCCTTTGGAATGGTTGGGTTGGAAACAGTGCTTTCCATTGTTGCTACCAAATTAGTTGAACCAGGTCATTTAACCTGGGAAGAAGTTATAGAAAAGATGTCCACTAAGCCATGTGAGGTTTTAAACATTCCAGGTGGAAAGCTTGAGAATGGTACAAATGCCGATATAACAATTATTGACCCTAATCATGAGTGGACAATAAATAAAGATGAATTTATTTCCAAAGGCAAAAATACCCCCTTTGACGGTTGGAAAGTTAAAGGGAAAGCAATTATGACAATAGTAGCAGGTCAGATTGTAATGGAAAAGGGAAAAATTATTGAGTAAAAAGGGGGATTTAAATGCGAGCTAGATTAATTTTAGAAGACGGAAACCAATTTGTTGGGACAGCTATAGGTAGCAAGAAGAGCTGTGAAGGAGAAGTTGTTTTCACTACAGGAATGACAGGATATCAGGAGACTATAACAGATCCTTCTTATTGTAAGCAGTTAGTTGCATTTACTTATCCATTGATAGGAAATTACGGTATAAACTTAGATGATATGGAAGCAATTAGACCATACTTATATGGAGTAATCACTAGCGAGATTTGTACTGACCCTAGTAACTGGAGGAAGCGTGTTTCATTAGACCAATACTTAAGTGACTGTGATATTACAGGAATTTCTGGGATAGACACGCGTAAGCTCACTAAATTAATTAGGCAAAAGGGGACAATGCGCGGAAAAATTTCAACTGGAAATGAAGACTTTTCAGATATTTATAAGGACTTGGGAGTTGTAGAGGCGGTAACTACAAAGCAAACCTATATTATACCTGGAGGAGAAAAACGTATAGTAGTAATTGACCTGGGTATAAAAAGAGGAATTTTGGAACAGTTAGCAGTTAAAGGGATCACGGTGATAGTGGTGCCTGCGTTTAGTTCTGCTGAAAAAATTCTTAGCTATAAACCCCATGGAGTATTAGTTTCTAATGGACCTGGAGATCCCAAGGATGTAGGACAAATAGTAAAAAATATAGACAAACTAATAGGAGAGGTGCCTCTTTACGGGATTTGCCTAGGACACCAAATCTTGGGTCTAGCTATGGGAATGGAAACATTTAAAATGAAGGTTGGTCACCGAGGTGGCAATCATCCTGTTAAAGATCTAGAAAACGGCCGGGTCTATATCACATCTCAAAATCACGGATATGTACTAAATAACAACAATATTCCTCAAGATGTTGCAGTAACCCATGTCAACCTGAATGACAATACTGTTGAGGGAATTAAACATAAGAGCTTGCCTATATTCTCTACTCAATACTATCCAAAGGCAAACCTAGAATTGCGAGAGAGTAGAGATTTACTTGATAAGTTTATTGTAAACATTGATAACTGGCAGAAAGGGAGGGTGAGCTAAATGGCATTAGATCGAGAGTTGAAAAAAGTAATGGTGATTGGTTCCGGTCCAATAATAATAGGACAAGCTGCTGAGTTTGATTACGCGGGAACGCAAGCCTGTGCTGCTCTGAAGGAAGAAGGCTTAGAAGTTGTTCTAATTAATTCAAATCCAGCTACGATTATGACAGACAGAGATACTGCGGATAAAGTTTACCTTGAGCCATTAACTTTAGAGTTTGTGTTAAAAGTCATTGAGAAGGAGAAGCCAGATGGTATTTTACCCACATTAGGAGGACAAGTTGGTCTAAATATGGCTTTGAAATTAGCTGAAGGGGGGTACTTAGAGAAGCTTGGAGTTAAGCTTCTGGGAACCTCTTTAGAGACAATAAAAAAAGCAGAAGACAGAGAGTTATTTAGAAGTACTATGTTAGAAATTGGAGAGCCAATTCCTGAAAGTACTATTGTTTCATCGGTAGAGCATGCAGAAGCATTTGCTGAAAAAATAGGTTATCCAGTAATTGTGAGACCAGCTTATACTTTAGGTGGCACAGGTGGTGGTGTTGCATCTAACAGAGATGAACTGAAAGCAATAGCAGCAAATGGAATTCGTAGCTCTTTGATAGAACAGATATTGGTGGAACGTTGTGTTTCTGGGTGGAAGGAAGTAGAGTACGAAGTTATTAGGGATGCAGCAGATAACTGTATAACCATTTGTAATATGGAAAACATCGACCCTGTAGGAATTCACACTGGTGATAGTGTGGTTGTAGCCCCCACACAAACACTGACTGATAAAGAACACCAAATGCTTAGGAATGCCTCACTAAAGATTATCAGGGAATTAAAAATTGCTGGAGGCTGTAATGTACAATTTGCATTAGACCCTGATAGCTATCAATATTATGTTATTGAAGTTAATCCTCGCGTCAGCAGATCTAGTGCTCTGGCATCAAAGGCTACTGGATATCCCATTGCAAAAATAGCCTCTAAAATTGCCATAGGATACACACTAGACGAATTGAAAAATCAAGTAACAGGTAAAACTTCAGCCTGCTTTGAACCTACGCTCGATTATGTAGTAGTAAAAATGCCCCGTTTCCCCTTTGATAAGTTCAACATGGCAGATAGAAAATTGGGTACTCAGATGAAAGCCACTGGTGAAATAATGTCAATTGCTAGAAGCTTTGAAAATGCATTTATGAAGGCTCTGAGGTCAATGGAAATGGATATAGAAGACTATCTAGAAACTGATCTTACCCGAGCTGAATTACTAGAGAGAATCTCTCAGGTAACTGATGAGAGAATTATGTATTTGCTACCTGCAATGGAAAAGGGAGCGAAGGTTGATGAACTAGCTAAATTAACAAAAATAGATAAATTTTTCTTGAATAAATTACAAAACATTGTTCAAATAAAAGCTGAACTGAGAAACAACCCTGTAACCACAGAGTTACTTGATAAAGCTAAGAGGATAGGATTAGATACACAGACCATAAATAAGCTTTCTGGTTTAACAGAGAACGAGCAAAAGGAAATGCTTCAAAGCAGTAACTTTAGTACCGTTTTTAAAATAGTTGATACTTGTGCCGCTGAATTTGAAGCTGCTACCCCATACTACTACTCTAGCTATGGAGAAGAGGATGAGGTTAGAATAGACCAACAAAAGAAAAAAGTTGTGGTCTTGGGATCTGGCCCTATTAGAATTGGACAAGGGGTTGAGTTTGATTACTGTTCTGTTCACTCAGTGCAAGCTATTAAGGAACTGGGATACGAAGCAGTTATTATCAACAACAACCCTGAAACTGTAAGTACCGATTTTAATATCTCCGATAGACTTTACTTTGAGCCCTTGACCGAAGAAGATGTACTTGAAGTTGTGAAAAGAGAGGATCCAATTGGTGTAATAGCTCAATTTGGAGGGCAGACTGCAATAAACTTAGCACAACCATTAGCTAATAGAGGCATAGAGATAATCGGAACATCAGTTGATAACATGGATCAAGCAGAGGATAGAGACAAATTTGAAGAACTTATGGAGCGAATGAATGTAAAAAGACCTAAGGGCAAGACTGCTATCAGCGTAAACGAAGCAATAGCCATCGCAGAAGATATAGGATATCCAGTACTGGTTAGGCCCTCATACGTTTTAGGTGGCAGAGCCATGGAGATTGTTCATTCACAAATCGATTTGGAGAATTACATGAGTTGGGCTGTAAAAGTTTCTCCTAAGCATCCGGTGTTAATTGATAAGTTCTTAGTTGGCACTGAAATAGAGGTGGATGCAGTATCCGATGGAGAGAATGTATTAATACCTGGCATAATGGAGCATATAGAGAAAGCTGGAGTTCACTCAGGAGACAGTATGGCATTGTACCCTGCTAAATCACTAGGTAAAGAAATGATAGCAGAGATAGAGACTAAAACTACACAGTTGGCGCAAGCACTAAATATAGTGGGAATGTTAAATATTCAATATTTAATTCACGAAGGGGAACTTTATATAATTGAAGTAAATCCAAGATCTTCGCGAACAGTACCCTTTATGAGTAAAGTCACAGGTTTACCCTTAGTAAAGATTGCTACAAAGGCAATGTTAGGACAATCTATTACTGCACAAGGATATAAGGTGGGGTTAGTTCAAAAGCCTGACTTTTACGCTGTTAAAGCTCCTGTATTCTCCTTTGCTAAATTGACGAAAGTAGACACTACCTTGGGTCCAGAGATGAAATCAACTGGTGAGGTAATGGGAATTGATAATAGCTTAACCAAAGCCCTTTATAAAGGTATACTGGCCTCAGGACTAGAATTAAACAAGAACGGAAAGGTATTAGTTACAGTTGCGGATAAAGATAAGCTAGAAGTACTGGAATATATGAAGAGATTTGCCAGCCTAGGCAGAGAAATTATAGCTACAGAGGGGACAGCTGCTTATCTCAAAGAGAAAGGATTAAACGTTACTGCCATAGCTAAAATTGGTCAAGAAACCCCAGATATCTTGGATTATATAAAGAGAGGGGAAATTAGCTTAGTAATTAATACTTTCACCAGGGGGAAGGAGCCAGCTAGAGACGGCTTTAAGATAAGGCGTGCAGCTGTAGAAAACGGTGTTCCCTGTTTAACTTCACTAGATACTGTTAGGGCTCTGTTGCAAGCAGAAGAATTGCTTGCTGCAGGAGAAGAGAGTACCGTAAAAGCACTACAGGAATACGTTCCAGAGGGGGAATAATAATGTGGCATGAAACAGTAGGGACTATTATAACTAATGAACAACTAACAGCAGAAGATTACCTAATGGAACTGCATTGTAAAGATATTGCTACAAATGCAAAGCCGGGACAGTTTGTCAATGTGGCTTGCACCAGTGGTTTAGATCCATTACTTCGGAGACCTATCAGTATTCACCAGGTGGATAAAGTTAAAGGAACTATCAGCCTACTATTCAAGGCGGTGGGAAAGGGTACAAAGCTTTTGACAGCTAAAGCTAATGAACAGGCTGTCAAGCTAACTGGCCCTCTGGGAAAAGGCTTTCATATTCCTAGCGGAGAAAAAACCTTAGTTGTAGGTGGTGGTATGGGTGTTGCTCCACTCTACTTTCTTATAAATCAATTATGTGATGCGGGAAATGATGTAACTGTGGTACTGGGAGTTAAAGACGGAACTTGGCAGCCCATATGCAATTTGTTTGAAAACAGAAATTGTTCTTTATACTTTGCCAGTGAAGATGGGAGCATTGGACAAAAAGGTCTAGTAACTGATGTAGTTAAAGAGATAATAGAAAAAGAAAGCATAACTCACTTATACACCTGTGGACCGGAACCAATGATGAAAAATGTAGTTTTATTAGCCGAAGGGAAAAATATAAAAACACAAGTATCTATGGAAAGAACAATGGCGTGTGGAGTAGGTGCTTGCTTAGGTTGTACTTGTGAGAAAAAAGCAGGGGATCAAGTTGTTTTTAAGAGAGTATGCACTGATGGACCTGTCTTTTCTGGAGATGAGGTGATATGGAATGGTTAATATGGCAGTCGACTTTGCTGGCATAAAGATGAAAAACCCCGTAACTACAGCTTCGGGCACTTTCGGTTTTGGTTTTGAATATGCCCCAGTTGTAGATCCAACAGAGCTAGGTGCAGTTGTGGTAAAGGGAACTACATTAAAACCTCGACAGGGGAATCCAGGTGTCAGATTAGTAGAAACTTCAGGTGGTATGTTAAATTCAATTGGTTTACAAAACCCAGGAGTAGATTATTTTATAGATCAGATACTTCCTACCCTAAAGGATAAAGGTGTAACGGTAATTGTTAATATATCTGGAAGCACAACCGATGAATACGCTGAGTTGGCAGAAAAACTTTCCCAAACAAAAGCTGTTAGTGGCCTAGAAATCAATATCTCTTGCCCAAATGTTAAAGAGGGTGGAATCGCATTTGGAACAGATCCGGAGCAATCTTATAAGGTTGTATCTGCAGTAGTCAAACACTCTCAAATTCCAGTTATTACAAAACTTAGCCCTAATGTAACTGACATAAGGGAAATTGCTTTGTCTGCAAAAGAAGCTGGAACTGATGGGTTGTCCTTAATTAATACTGTTACAGGCATGGCTATCGATATCAATAGTTGTGACCCAAAGTTAGGAAATAAAATAGGTGGTTTAAGTGGACCTGCAGTTAAACCCATAGCAGTAAAGGCTATTTGGGATGTGGCCCAGGCTGTGGACTTACCAATAATGGGGATGGGTGGAATTGTTCATTGGAGTGATGCGGTAGAAATGATGTTAGCAGGCGCTACAGTGGTAGCTGTAGGTACAGGAAACTTCATCAACCCCAAAGCTACCTTAGAAGTTATTGAAGGTATAGAAAAGTATTGTCAGGATAAAGGAGTAGCTAGTGTAAGTGAATTGATAGGCTTGAGTTGGAGGCGAGATAAATGAGTGGTAAGGAAAAAATAATTATTGCATTAGATGTGGAGGATAGTCAAAAGGCTCTTAGTGCAGTTGAGCAACTAGGAGACTGGGTTGAATACTACAAAGTGGGAATGCAACTATACAATAGTGCCGGGCCAGATTTAATAAAAAGGTTAGTAGAAAAAAATAAGAATGTTTTTCTGGATCTCAAGTTTCACGACATCCCCAATACGGTGGCAGAAGCTGGGAAGGTAATGGTACGACTAGGGGTTCAAATGTTTAATGTCCATGTTTCTGGCGGATATGACATGATGGTCAAGACAGTTACATCAGTTAAGGAAGAGGCAGAAAAATTAAATGTACCGACGCCCCTAATATTAGGAGTAACAGTGCTAACAAGCATCAATCAAGAGCAATTTAATAAAGAAATTGGTTATCCAGGTTTGATTGCTGATAAGGTGCGAGACTGGGCTATTTTAGCTGAAAGGTCGGGGTTAGATGGTGTGGTCGCTTCAGCTCAAGAAGCAAAGATTATAAGAGAAGCATGTAGTGATAACTTTGCTATTGTAACACCGGGAATTAGGCCAGAGTGGTCTAGTACCGATGACCAAAAGCGAATTACTACACCAGCAGATGCTTTTAGCAATGGAGCTAGTCACATAGTAGTTGGGAGACCGGTGTTAAAGAGTGAAAATAAAGTTGAAGCCATCAAGAAGATAATATCAGAAGTGGAGGGTATAAGATAATGGATAGAGAAGAAGTTCTTAATATATTAAAAGAATCAGGAGCTTTGTTAACAGGACACTTTTTATTAACCTCAGGAAAGCACAGTGACAAATATATTCAGTGTGCTCAAGTATTAAAGTACCCAGAATATACTGAAAGATTAGTTGCGGGGGTCGTTAAGCAGTTAAAGGGAAACTACGATTTAGTAGTAGGACCGGCCATAGGGGGAATTATTGTAGCTTATGAGTTTGCCCGACAACTAAAAGTTCCCGCCTTATTTACTGAGCGAGAAAATGGTGAAATGGCCTTACGCAGAGGATTTGAAATACCTGAAGGGGCAAACACACTAGTTGTTGAGGATGTAATAACGACTGGTGGGTCTGTTAAAGAGGTAATTGATATAGTTCGAGCTAATGGAGCTGTGGTTAATGATGTGGCTGTGTTAGTGGATAGAAGTGCTGGAAAAGCCAAGTTTGATGGTGCTAACTTGACTTCACTTCTACAAACTAACATTCAGACTTATGAAACTGATAAATGCCCATTATGTAAAGGAGATGTGTCAATTATTAAGCCTGGTAGCCGAAGTAAAAAATAAGCTTAAGGGTTTTCCTTTGGGCTTACATAGAGGTTATGAGTGCCATCCAAGCTTGCTAATAATACGCTATCATAACTATCATAGCCTTGTCTAAGAAGCTCTTTTTGAAGCCATTCTTCGGTTATACTTGAATTTTCGAGGTTTTCCCTGTCAAGTTGGCCATCTACTATTAAAGCAAGAGGTAATCCAGGATATTCTGTGTTCAGGTTTAAATCTTCCGGAGTAACTGGGCGTTTATTGGATTTGGGGATAACGCTTAATTTTCCCGATATCTCCAAAATAGCGTATTCAACATCAGCAATATTGCTGATGTTTTTTTCTCTGAGCTGAGATAATAAATCATTTATATTTAAACGTAGCTTGCGCATTTCATTCTCAATAATAAGACCTTTTTCTATTACTATACTAGGTCTACCATTAACAAAAGCTCTTACTTTTTTACTTTTTAAACTTACAAAAGAAAAGATAATTTCTAAAATCACTATAGTGAAAATAGGTACTAATCCCATTATCAGAGGAATAGAGGTGTCCTCCATGGGGATAGCTGCCAATTCTGCTATCATAATTGCTACAACTAAGTCAAAAGCAGATAGTTTTCCTACTTCTCTTTTACCCATGACACGGATAAAAAAAAGTACAGTTAGGTACAAAATTGTTGTACGGTACAGTGTTTCTAAAATTTCCGTTGACATTTTACATAACCTCCAAAAAAATCCTTAAAATTGCAGGGTTTTGCCACCATTATGTCGAAGAATTCCTTATTAGTACTTAAGGTGGTGATTATTTGAATAAACATAATAATCCGGCGTGTAATGGATGCACTTACGATAATGGTAATCAATGTCTTTCAAAAGTAAAAGATAAGAAGTTAAACTTTAAAAAAGTTCTTGATGGAGATACAGTACACTTTATTTTAATTGAATGTGACCAAAGGTCTGTTAAAATTGCAACCAGTTAAACCTTGTTATATAAGACAAGGTTTTTCTTTTTGATCATTTTCTATGCATCAAACCTCTAATACAAGCATAGCTTTAAAATAAAGAGGTGATAAGTAATGACCAAGAAACTATTATTTTTATTTCCATTTTTATTTGCTTTTATAATAGTTAGCATTAACCATACCTTCGATTATTATAACGTCCGTTCAGTAACTGGAGGCATGGTTACTCAAACCGTAATTATTGACCCTGGACACGGGGGGAGAGATCCAGGTGCAGTTCATGAAAACATTCATGAAAAGGAAATTGTTTTAGATATCAGTTTAAGAGTTCGGGATAATCTTGAAAAAAGAGGAATCACTGCAAATATGACTAGAGATATTGATACAGATTTGGTTTCAGAAGAAATGAAAGGATCTACTCGTCAGCAGTCCTCTTTACTTGAGAGGTTAGATATTAGTAGCAGTAGTGAGGGTGAAGTATTAGTAAGTGTTCACACAAACAGTAGTGAAGACGAAAGATTTTTTGGCACACAAACGTATTTCAAAGAGGGAGACTCACAAGGAAAGCTTCTTGCTGAGTGTATTCAAGCTGAGTTGAAAAAAGTAAGAATGTCTTCGCGAGAGGCCATTCCAGGTTCCTTTTATCTATTAGACCACAGTGATAAGCCAGCTGTAATTGTAGAGGTAGGGTTTGTATCAAACGAAGAAGATAGGAGGCTATTAGCTCAAGAAAAGTTTCGGATTCTGTTAAGTGAAGCAATAGCCAATGGAATAGAGCAATATATAACTGCCAGGTAATCACCTGGCAGTAGCATTATTCTAGATTAAATTTTTTAAGGAAGTCCTCAGAAGGTGAGGCGAAGATTGTTTTTTGATTTGTATAAATAACCATGCCTGGTTTTGCACCAGAAGGCTTATGGACATACTTTATTTGGGTAAAATCAACAGGTACTTGATTTGAATACTTTGCTTTGCTGAAATATGCTGCAAACATAGCAGCTTCATTTACAGATTCCTGATCAATATCCTCTTGGCCTTGTCGTGTGATTACTACGTGAGCACCTGGAATATCCTTTGTGTGGAACCATAAATCTTCTTTATTACTAGCTTTTAAAGTGAGCCAATCATTTTGTTTATTATTTTTGCCTACTTTGATTTCTAGACCACTAGACGAAAAAAATTGATAGGGAGAGTACTCGATTTTTTTCTTTTTTACATTAGTTTTTTCACTAATAGGATTATAAAGTTTTTGTTCTCTCATCTCAAGTTCGATTTCGCTTAAGTCTGTTAAATTTTCTGCTTGGTCAAGTGAGTGCTTAAGAGATTCCAAATAATTAAAATGACTTTCGATAATGTTTTTTTGTTGGGCTGCCATGTGTGCAGCCTTCTTTTTTTTGTTGTAGGTTTTAAAATATTGTTGAGCATTTGCTGAAGGAGTTAATTCAGGCTTTAATTCTATTTCCATTTCACCCTGTTCTGGATCATAGAAGTTAGTTACATTAATTTTTTTTGTTCCAGGTTTAATTTGATATATATTAGAAGTGATCAATTCACCCATGATTCTATATTTGTCTGCTGTTTTTGAATTTGATATAACCTCGTTTTGTATTGACAACTTCTTTTTAGACTTATCCAACTCAGATTTTACTATCTGACTAAGTTTATGGTGAAAGCTATTAAACTTGCTTTGTCTTTTCTTAAGGAAATAAACTTCACTTAACAATTCATTGGTGCTATTAAATTGCTCTACTTGATATGAAGGATTTAAGTGAGTTAAAGCTATACAAGAAAAAGCTTTTGGTTCCTTTCGCTTAAGCGCAATAGTTGGTGTATATTGCTGTTTTTCAACGATACTCTTTAAAGCAAGTAACTGTTGATACAATTTTGAAATTTCAATTTGGCCACACTTATCCATTGGCGTATGAATATATAGGCCAGCACGATATACTACCTCGGTTGCCAATAGGGGGCTAAAACCTTCAAAAATATTTACTAGACATTTGCTTAAGGGTGTATCTATGGGTAGCTCTAGCAACCTTGTACTAAACTCTTCCTCTGAAAAAAAACTAGTCAGCAACAACTTTGCTTCTTTTTGGGGGGCAGTATAGGTCACCCCTGGCAATATTTGACGTCTGCTACTAATACTTGGTGGAATACGCTTGATACTATCGATTATGGTATTTTTACTTTTATCAGCCAAGATTATGTTGCTATGTTTCCCCATAAATTCGCATATGAGCTCCACATATTTTGTATGTCCCATTTCGTCGTGAGCTTCAATTGATATAATTAAAACCCTATCTAAATATAATTGCTTGAAATCGACAATTTTACCACCCTGAAGGTGTTTTCGCAAAACCATACAAAATAAGGGAGGGGATAAAGGATTGTCAGTTTTTTTATTTGTAGTAAATAATCCAGAGTTTTGGGGGGAGATAGATATCATCAAGTTATTTCCAGCCCCCCGTTGTCTTAGCTGTAAGATTACTTCTGAATTATTAGGCTGATAAATTTTATCTATTTTGCTATTAACCTGTTTTTTTAATTCTGATGTTAATGTGTGAAGAACAATTCCATCAAAAGCCATGTTTTTCCCTCCTCTGCACAACAAGTATAGCACAAGATAAATGTCATCTCAAAGTGGTCATTTTTTTTAATTTATTGAATATGTTTTAAACAAGCATAACAAGCCTGCGAGGAGGAGTAAAATGAGTAGTGATAAATGGTATCGGTTTTCAAATGACAAAGTTATGGAAAAAATGAAAACTACAGAACGAGGTCTCGACAAAATAGAAGTAGATAAAAGGCTGAATAAGTACGGTTTAAATCAGCTAGAAGAGCAAAAAAAGAAGTCAGCTATCCAAATGTTCCTAGCTCAATTTAAAGATTTTATGGTTGGAGTACTAATTGCGGCAACACTTATTTCAGGTCTCTTGGGAGAGTATGCTGATGCAGTGACTATTATGGCAATCATATTTATAAACGCAATATTAGGTTTTATTCAAGAGCGAAGAGCAGAAAAATCCATGGAAGCCTTAAAGCAACTTACAGCTCCAGAAGCTTTAGTGATTCGTGATGGAGAAGAGGTCTATATTCCAGCAAAAGAGATAGTACCCGGTGATATTGTTATTCTGGAAGCAGGGACTAGGGTACCAGCTGATTTACGAATATTAGAAGCAAATAATATGGAGATAGACGAAGCATTGCTAACTGGTGAGTCCATGCCAGTAAAAAAGATAAACAAAGAACTAGACAAAGGAACCACTGAATTAGGACTTGGAGATAGAGTTAATATGGCTTTTTCTGGAACTGTGGTTACTAGAGGTAGGGGCAGGGGAGTAGTAGTCGCTACAGGTATGAAATCTGAGATGGGGCAAATTGCTGGCTTAATGCAAGGTGTAGTGGAAGAAGATACACCTTTACAAAAGAGGCTAGAGCAGCTGGGAAAAGTATTAGTGGCAGTGTGTTTACTTATAAGTGCCACTGTAGTGGGGCTGGGAATATATCAGGGTAAACCAGCTTTTCAAATGTTCTTAGCAGGAGTGAGCTTAGCCGTAGCTGCAATTCCTGAAGGGTTACCTGCTGTAGTTACTATAGCACTGGCAATTGGCGTTCAAAAAATGATAAAGCGAAATGCCATTATTAGAAAACTACCGGCAGTTGAAACTTTAGGTTGTGCCACAGTAATTTGTTCAGATAAAACAGGTACACTAACGCAAAATCAAATGACTGTGAGGCAAGTAGTTACTGGAAAAATGCAGTTAGATGTGACTGGGCAGGGATATGATCCAAGAGGAGATTTTATCCAAACTGATTCCGGAGAATTGATTAGAGGCGATGGAGATTTAGAAGAACTTTTGAAAATATTCTCCTTGTGCAATAATGCTGTTTTAAAGAAAGGCAATATGGCAGTAGGAGGGATGTTTAGAGGAGAAAAGGATAATAAAGGCTGGGAAATTAGTGGAGACCCTACAGAAGGAGCATTATCAGTTTTGGCGGCAAAAGGTGGCTTCTGGAAGGAACAGATAGAGCGTAAGGCTAAAAGAATTCAGGAATTTCCTTTCGACTCAGAACGAAAGATGATGAGTGTTGTTTATCAGGAAAGTGGGGAAAAACATGCCTATGTCAAAGGAGCAGCAGATGTAATTATTAAGCAGTGTAAATATATTTTAATGGATGGTAAAACAACAGTGTTGACAGAGGCGATTAAGGATGATTTGATTAAACAAACCGACCAAATGGCAAAAAATGCATTGAGAGTATTAGCAGGTGCTATTAAGCCCATAAATAGTCAAGGAGAATTATCTCAGGAAGATGCAGAAAGCGATATGGTTTTTGTGGGACTGGCAGGAATGATTGATCCTCCTAGGCCTGACGCCAAAACGGCTGTGACAAATTGTTCAAAAGCGGGAATCAGAACAGTTATGATTACAGGGGATCATCAGGTTACAGCTGCTGCTGTAGCTAAGGAGTTAGGTATAATTTCAGGGAATGAAAGAGTACTAACTGGCGTTCAGTTAGATGAGTTAGATGACAAAAAGTTAGAGAATAGTATTGATGATGTAGCAGTTTTTGCTAGGGTTTCACCAAAGCATAAGTTGAGGATAGTAAAAGCACTTAAAAATAAAGGTCATGTGGTTGGAATGACTGGGGATGGAGTGAATGATGCACCAGCTGTAAAGGAAGCTGATATAGGAATTGCCATGGGAATAACGGGAACTGATGTAACAAAGGAAGCATCGGCTATGGTATTGAGTGACGATAATTTTTCAACTATTGTAGCTGCAATTGAGGAAGGTAGGGGTATCTATGATAACATCCGGAAATTCATTCGCTACTTACTCTCGTGTAATGTAGGCGAAGTGCTTACTATGTTTTTAGCTGCACTGGCGGGTTTACCCTTACCATTGCTACCTATACAAATATTATGGGTTAACCTGGTTACAGATGGTTTACCTGCTATGGCATTAGGTGTTGATAACAAAGACCCAGATGTTATGTCCAGAAAGCCCCGAAATCCAAGGGAGAGTGTGTTTAGTAGAGGTCTTTCTCGCAAAATAATTGTTCGTGGGTTGCAAATAGGAATAGGAACATTGATCGTATTTGTTTTAGGCATGATGATAAGCGATGGGAATTTAGACTATGCTAGAACAATGGCATTCACAACATTGGTTTTTTCTCAACTGTTTCATGTTTTTGAGTGTAAATCAGAGCGCTACTCTGTTTTTCAAGTAGGGGTATTCTCTAACCCTTATCTCATAGTAGCTGTTGCTATCTCAACTTTGATGCAACTAACGGTTATATATACACCATTTTTCCAAAATGTGTTTAGCACAGTGGCGCTAGATGCAATAGATTGGGGTATTATTTTAATAGTTGCTGGCTGGAAGACTATGATAGCAGCGGTAGTACATTTCTTAATAAAACCCATATGGAAAAGAATAACTTTCAGAAACGCATAAAGAAAAAGTGGGATCAAAGTTGATCCCACTTTTTTAAAACCAATAAAAGGGTTTGGAAAATATTAATAGAATATTTATTTTTGATGCTATTGGTAAACAATAAAGTGGAATAAAGCTAGGAGGATTTACAAATGATTAGGAGCATGACCGGTTTTGGTAGAGCGGAAATAAGCAATGAGAATATAAGCTTAAGGTTAGAACTTAAAGCTGTTAATCATCGCTATGGTGAGGTTAATGTGCGGATGCCTAGACAATTGTCTAGTGTAGAGGATAAAATAAGGTCATCGGTCTTAAAAAAATTATCCCGAGGCAGAATTGAAATTTATATAAATTTAGAGGAAACGGGCGATAGACAGCGTATAGTTAAGGTTGACAAAGAATTAGCATTAGCTTATCATAATAGTTTGAAAGATTTAGCTAATATGCTAAATTTGGACTATAAATCAAACTTAGAGCAATTGACAGCATATCCAGAAGTGCTATCTGTTAAAGAACAGGAACTTAATGTAGAGCAAGCCGAATTATTAATTGAAGAAGCCCTAGCTGAGGCATTAAAGCAAGTTGAAAAGATGAGAATATTAGAAGGACAGAAGCTAGCTGAGGACTTAATGAACCGAATTAAATTAATAGAAGAGCTATTGGGAAAAGTAGAAGCAAAAGCCCCGGAAGTAGTAAAAAATTATAGAGAAAAATTAAGTAAACGTTTATCAGAGTTAGTAGATCAAACTGTAGATGAGAACAGACTGGCTTTAGAAATAGCGATTTTTGCTGATAAGGCAAGCATAGATGAAGAAGTAGTTCGCCTTTACAGCCATATAGCACAATTTAAAGAAAGCTTAGGAGAAAATGTTCCTATAGGCAGAAAATTAGATTTCTTAATTCAAGAAATGAACAGAGAAGTTAACACAATAGGATCAAAAGCAAATGATTTAGATATTTCCCATGTAGTAGTTGACTTAAAAAGTGAACTGGAAAAGGTAAGAGAGCAAATTCAAAATATAGAATGATATAAAGGGGGCAGAATGATGATCAAACTTATAAACATTGGTTTTGGAAATATAGTTTCAGCAAACCGAATTGTATCAATTGTAAGTCCAGAATCAGCACCAATAAAGAGAATTGTACAAGAAGCAAGAGATAGAGGAATGCTAATCGATGCTACCTATGGTAGAAGGACTAGAGCGGTAATAATTACTGATAGTGATCATGTTATCCTATCTGCGGTGCAACCAGAAACAGTAGCACAAAGACTTATTGCTAAGGAACCACAACTAGAGGAATCAGGAGAATAGATTGGAGCGATAAATATATGACAGACACAGGGTTACTCATAGTAATTTCAGGCCCATCAGGGGCTGGGAAGGGAACAATCTGTAGTGAGTTGCGAGCCCAAAGTCCACAACTGCGATATTCAGTGTCGGCAACTACTAGAGATCCTAGACCAAGTGAAAAAGAGGGAGTTAATTATTACTTCACAAAAAAGGAGAAGTTCCTTAAAATGATTGAAGATGATGAACTCTTAGAATGGGCACAAGTTTATGACAATTACTATGGAACTCCACTAAGAAAAGTACAAGAAAATTTAGCAAATGGATATGATGTTATTCTTGAGATTGATATTCAAGGTGCCCTGCAGGTAAAGGAAAAATATAAAGATGGTGTATTTGTATTTATTCTACCGCCTTCTTTAGAGGAATTGTGTAGTAGGATAACTGGAAGGGGAACTGAGACTGAAGATGCTATGGCTAAAAGGCTCAATAGTGCCAAAGGTGAGATAACCTATGCAGATAAATACGATTATATCATAATAAATGACAACTTAGAAAAAGCTGTAGAGAACTTTAAGGCCATAATTAAGGCCGAAAAGTGCAGAGCACATAGAAATGTACCAAAACTAAACCAGATAATAATGGAGGGATAGAGATGAAGCAACCATCATTAGATAAGATGATGGAACTAGTTGATAGTAAGTACACTCTTGTAGTTGCATCAGCTAGAAGAGCAAGAATTATAACAGAAACTAAAGAGTCACTTGTGGAGGGGGATTTTGTAAAGCCTGTTACTAGTGCTATGCATGAGTTAGTTAATAAAAAAGTTATATGCAAGCAACTAGAGGGCAGCCCTGAAAACACCTCAGACCACACAGAAATTGAACAAGAACAGGTGGAAGATGGTGAGTAAGGCAAAAAGCATAGTTGTTGGGGTTACTGGTGGCATAGCCTGCTACAAGGCTGCTGACTTAGTAAGTAGTTTAACAAAAGCTGGTATGGATGTACATGTTATTATGACTGAGGCAGCAACTAAGTTTATAAAACCACTGACCTTTCAGACATTGTCAAACAACAGGGTGATTGTAGACATGTTCGCAGAGCCAGACTACTGGGATGTAAAGCACATTTCTTTGGCTACAAAGGCGGACTTATTTTTAATTGCACCTGCAACAGCTAATTTTTTAGGTAAGGCCGCAAATGGTATTGCTGATGACATGTTGACCACAACTATTTTAGCTACAAAAGCACCTATTGTAGCTGTTCCTGCTATGAACAACAATATGTACCTTAATAAAATGGTGCAAGATAATATTCAAAAGTTGAAAGCCTATGGATTTCAATTTGTCGAGCCAGGTGAAGGTAGACTGGCTTGTGGAACAGTAGGTAAAGGAAGGTACCCTGATAATGAAGTAATAATTAATAAAGTAGAAGAACTGTTAAACGGAAAGCCTCAAGACATGCAAGGCAAAAGGGTTTTGGTAACTGCGGGGGGAACTAGAGAGCCTATTGATGCTGTTAGATACATAACTAATAAGAGTTCTGGAAAAATGGGATATAAAGTAGCAGCTGCAGCTAAAGCAAGAGGGGCAGATGTAACGCTAATATCAGCCCCCACATCTCTAGAGCCTTTGCCTGGAATATATACAATTAAAGTGGAGACAGCAGCAAAAATGCACCAAAAATGCCTAGAATTATTTCCTCAAAGTGATGTAATAATTAAAGCAGCAGCTGTTTCGGACTTCAAGCCTAACAAAGCAGCAGAGAATAAAATTAAAAAAGAACAGGGTTTAACTATTAACTTGGAAAAAAATCCAGATATACTAGCTGAAATGGGAAAAATGAAAAAAAATCAAATATTAGTGGGCTTTGCAGCTGAGACTGAGGAATTGCACAAAAATGCGCTAAAAAAAATACACAACAAAAATTTAGACCTTATAGTGGCCAATGATGTAAGTCACCCTCAAGCGGGTTTTGATGTAGATACAAATATAGCCACCTTGTTTTTTAGGGACGGAAAAAAAGTTGATTTGCCATTGCTTACAAAAGCTGAGTTAGGGGAAAGAATAATAGAAGAAGTATCAAAACTCTTATATGATGGAGTGAAAGGTAGAACAAATTAATAATCTTTTATAAAAGTCAAGGTTAAAAAATTACCTTGGCTTCTTAATTTTATCACATTTTTTTGCTATAATAACCATAGCAAAAGGGAGGAAGGCGGTGTTTAGTTGGCAAGAGCAATATATGCAGAAGTAATTGTTGATATAAGCCACTATAAAGTAGATCAAATTTTTCATTATAACATCCCTCCCAAACTAGAAAAAGAGATAAAGGTAGGAATTCGAGTAAAAGTACCCTTTGGGAATAGTCATGTAGTAGGGTACTTAGTTGGCATATCTAGTACATCACCTGTGGATAGAACTAAGGATATTATAGAAGTTCTAGACCAGGAACCTATAATTAGTAATGAGCTTATTGAGTTGACAGAATGGTTATCATACTACTATTTGTGCAATAGAGTACAGGCCTTAAAGTGTGTTTTGCCTAATAAAATCAAGCAATTTAAGGGTAATACTCAAAAAAAATATAGATTACTGGATAGTATTGAAGTAGAATATGAGAAGATTAAAAAAAGGGCTCCTAAACAAGCTCAAATAATTGAACTATTAAAATCCAAAGGCTTACTTTCTACTGCTGAAATGAAAAAGATAATCCCTTTGTCCCAGAGTTCTCTTAAAGCACTTTTGGAAAAAGGACTAATAGAGGTAGTTGATACTAGTGTGGATTGTGATCCATACAAAAGTAGGTCATTTAAGGAAGATAGACCTCCTGAGCTAACAGCGGATCAAAAAAATGCCCTTGCAGAAGTCTCTAAACCCATAGCTAAAGGTGAACACGATGCATTTCTCTTGCACGGTGTAACAGGTAGCGGGAAAACAGAAATATACTTAAATGCCATACAGAAAGTGCTCGAAAATGAAAAGCAAGCTATAGTTTTAGTGCCAGAAATTGCATTAACCCCTCAGATTGTTGAGAGATTTAAAGCTAGGTTTGGTGACAAAGTAGCTGTAATGCACAGTAGACTTTCTGATAGTGAAAAGTATGATCAGTGGTGGAGAATTAACAAAGGTCTAGCCAGTGTGGTGATTGGTGCTAGGTCAGCGGTATTTGCTCCTTTTAAGAAATTAGGTCTGATAATTATAGATGAAGAACATGAAAACTCATACAAACAAGAGGAGAGTCCCAAGTACCATGTGCGAGAGGTAGCCTTAAAGCGTGCTGAAATGACTAATTCGGTATTAATAATGGGTTCTGCAACCCCTGCTATAGAAACATACTGGAAGGCTAGCAGAGGGAAATTTAAAATACTTCAACTACCAAATAGAGTTCAACAGGCGGAGATGCCTGAAGTAACAATTATTGATATGAGAAATGAATTGAAAAAGGGTAATAAGAGTATTTTTAGTAGTGTTTTATACCATCAGATTATGGATAAAATAGCTAAAAGACAGCAAGTTATTCTGTTTCTAAATAGGCGTGGGTACAGTACTTTCGTTATGTGCCGACAGTGTGGGTTTGTTGCAAAATGTGATCATTGCTCTATTTCTCTTACTTATCATCAAAATAAAGATAGGCTTAAGTGTCATTACTGTAACTATAGTATTGGCTCTCCTAAGCTGTGTCCTTCGTGTAATAGTAAATACATCAGGTACTTTGGAATTGGTACCCAGAAAGTCGAGGAGGAAGTTAAAAGAACCTTTCCTCATAGTCGCATACTGAGAATGGATGTGGACACAACAACCAAAAAGGGAAGTCACGAGAAAATTTTTAATTTGTTTAAAAGTGGTAGAGCTGATATATTGATAGGCACTCAAATGATTGCAAAAGGACTGGATTTTCCTAATGTGACATTAGTAGGTGTGCTAGCAGCAGATTCATCACTTAATCTTCCTGACTTTAGAGGGTGTGAGCGTACATTCCAATTATTAACACAGGTTTCAGGGAGAGCAGGAAGAAGTATTTTAAAGGGAGAAGTAATAGTCCAGACATATGAGCCAAATAATTATGCCATTAAAGCTGCTAGTAATCACGATTATGAGTCATTCTTCAACCGAGAAATAGAAGAGAGAAATATGCTTAAGAACCCACCCTTTTCAAGTTTAATTAGGGTAGTTATTACTGGTACTTCTCAAAGTCAGGTTGAGCTAAGAGCAAAGCAAGTAAAAGAGCTATTTAAACCCAACTCATACGTTAGCATTTTAGGTCCAGTTGTGGCTCCCTTGGGAAGGATAAAAGATCGTTTTAGATGGCAGATAATACTGAAAGGAAATCTTTCTAATCTCCATAAAATGGTGAGAGACAATTACAAATCTATTTTAGAATTACAAAATGAAGTTTCAATTAACATAGATGTTGAACCATATAATATGATGTGAATGGAGGCAGAGAAAAATGGCAGTATACAATATTTTAAAATCAAATGATCCATTGTTAAGAGAAAAATCAGTAAAGGTAAATAAGATTAATAGTAGTATAACAAAGCTACTGGATAATATGGCTGATACAATGTATGATGCTGAGGGTGTAGGCTTGGCAGCACCACAAATAGGTGTTTCAAAAAGAGTTATAGTTGTAGATGTAGGTGAGGGACTAATCGAACTGATAAACCCTGAAATTATTAAAACCGATGGACAGCAAAATGGTATTGAAGGCTGCCTCAGTGTACCTGGAGTCCAAGGAGAAGTGGTCAGACCTGATACTGTTGAAGTGGAGGGGGTAGACAGAAATGGTAAAAAGATTAATATAATGGGTAGTGGATTATTGGCTAGGGCTTTATTACATGAGATAGATCATTTAAATGGTGTGCTCTTTGTAGACAAAGCTGATAAAATTAATAAGGAGTGATTAAGTGCGAGTAGTATTTATGGGAACTCCTGAGTTTGCTGTTCCCAGTTTAAAAGAGACAATTAAATCACAAGAAGTTGTAGCAGTTTATACGCAACCTGATAGACCTAGGGGAAGGGGAAAAAAGGTCACGTACTCTCCAGTAAAGGAATGTGCCTTGAGTAATAATATTCAAGTAGAACAACCAATCAGCCTTAAGTCTAATGAAGAGTTAGAGAGATTAAAAAAGTACGCCCCGGATGTTATTGTAGTGGTTGCTTATGGCAAGTTGCTACCTAAAGATATTTTAGAATTACCCAAGAATGGCTGTATCAATGTTCACGCTTCCCTCCTTCCAAAGTATAGAGGAGCAGCTCCTATCCATTGGGCTGTAATGAATGGGGAGTCTAAAACAGGTGTAACAATAATGAACATGGTAGAAAAGTTAGATGCAGGGCCTATGTTATTAAAAAGTGAGATTCCTATCCAACCACAAGATACTACCGGCGAGATTCATGATAAGCTTATGGATTTAGGTGCAGAAGCTTTGAGTGAAGTTCTTAAAAAGCTTGAGACAAATGACTTAAAGCCTGTAATGCAGGAGGAAATGGAAGCGACGTATGCTCCTATGATAGAGCAAAAACATGAAAGAGTCAGTTGGGATAATGATGCTCAGCTTATAGTAAATCAAATTCGCGGGTTAAACCCTTGGCCTGGAGCTTATACCATGTACAGAGGTAAGAGAATGAAGCTATGGCAAGCAAAGCTGGGAAATAATTTTAATACAGAAATGGAGCCAGGAAAAATTGTAGATGTAAATGCATCTGGAGTTGTAGTACAAGCAGTTAGCAATCAGGTAATTATTACAGAATTACAACTAGCAGGTAAGAAGAAAATGAATGCCACTGAATTTGTCAAAGGATATCAGGTGAAAAAAGGAGAAATTTTAGATATTGGGTGTGATTAAATGGAAGTAGAATCCTACACCAGAAAGAGAATTTTTATTGGCCTAATTGGATTGAGCTTATTATTTCTTTTGGGAATGATAGTTGCCTTATGGCTAGTAATTACTAATAAGTTACCTGCACTGCAGACATTTTTTCTTGTTGCAGTGGGGGGGATTAGTGCAATTTTCATTTTAGTAGTAGGACTGGGCTTGTTTTTTCTAGTATGGAGCCTATGGCATGGCAAGTCTTTTCCAAAGTTACAGAGCTTAATGCAAACTTCTACCGAATGGCTATTTCCTATCGCCTTACGATTAGGTGTCCTTATGGGGATTGATGAGGATAAAATAAAAAGTTCTTTTATAAAAGTTAATAATCAGCTGGTGGAAGCGAATAAGATAAGTGTAGAAGCAAATCAAATATTAATCTTAGCCCCCCACTGCCTTCAGAACAGTCAATGTCCCCATAAAATCACCATGGATGTAGATAACTGCAAGCGTTGTGGGAAATGTACTGTGGATGATCTAATAAATATTGCAAATAAATACGGTGCAAAATTTGTAGTAGCTACTGGTGGAACCTTTGCCAGGAAGTTCATAAAGGAGTATCGTCCCAGGGCAATAGTAGCTATTGCATGTGAAAGAGACCTCACGTCGGGAATTCAAGATACTAATAAATTACCTGTAATTGGTGTTTTAAATGACAGACCAGAGGGGCCATGCTTAAATACTCTTGTAGATGCTAAAAATGTAGAAAAGGCAATTCAAAATTTAGTACATTAAATTATCAGACAAAAAGAGGAGGAGAACAAATGACATTAATTTTATTGATTATTGCTATTCTTTTGCCGTTATATGCACAGTTTAAGGTTAAGTCTACTTTTAACAAGTATGTTAACGTAGCTTCTGAGAAAGGTTATAATGGAGCGCAGGTTGCCAGATCTATACTAAATGAGCAAGGACTTCACACTGTAAATATTGAGATGACTAACGGGGAGTTAGATGATCATTATGACCCCAAAAGTCAAACGGTAAGATTGTCACCAAAAGTATATCAGGGAACATCTTTAGCTTCATTAGGTGTTGCTGCCCATGAGGTAGGTCATGCAATTCAACATGCCGATGGATATTTCCCACTAGAAATTAGAAGCACACTAGTTCCAGTTGCAAATATTGGCTCAAAAGCAGCATTCCCTTTGATTTTATTAGGTATATTTATGAGTCAGCCAGCTTTACTACAGTTTGGCATTTACGCTTTCACAGCAATAGTGTTATTTCAATTAGTTACACTACCAGTAGAATTTAATGCATCTAGTAGAGCAATGGGCATATTAGAGGGCAGTGGTTTCTTAAACAGGAATGAAGTTAAGCCTACTAAAAAGGTTTTAGATGCAGCTGCTTTCACATATGTTGCAGCAGCACTTGTGGGAATCCTTGAGTTAGTTAGACTAGTTCTTATTTCGAGAATGCTTGGAGATGACTAATTTTGACTATCAACACAAGAGAATTAGCTTATCGAATTTTACACAAGATAGATGTAGATAAAGGGTATGCAAATATAACTGTTAACAAATTTTTGGAGCGGAAAGATATAAGCAAGGCTGACCGCTCCTTTATAACACAAATAGTATATGGTGTATTGCGCCATAAAGGAACTTTGGATTGGGTTATTCATCAGTTTACAAAAAACAAGTTTAAAAAAATTAAGCCCAATGTATTAATTATACTGCGTATAGGGCTTTATCAGATTATGTTTATGGATAGGGTTCCAGTTAGTGCAGCTTGTAACGAAAGTGCTAAGCTCGCCCGGAGTTTTGCTCACGAAGGGATTGTAAAGTTTGTTAATGGAGTCCTAAGGAATATTTCTAGGAATATAGGCGATATAAAATGGCCTGACTATGACCAAGACCCAGCTTCCTATATTGCAGTAAAATTCTCTCACCCAAAATGGTTGGTAGAGAAATGGATAAAGCAATTTGGGGTTGAGGCAACAAAGGGTATCTGTGAAGAAAACAACAAACCAGCTACTACTTGGATTAGATGCAATACTATGAAAACAAATAGGGTCCAGTTGTTTGAGTGTCTAGAAGCTAATGGGGTCAAGTGCATTGAGAGTGAACTTGTGCCAGAGGGGATAGCAATTTCTGGATACGATTCACTGGGGAGAATAGATCAATTTAAAGAGGGCCTGTTTACTGCTCAAGATGAAAGTTCAATGATAGTAGGTCATGTTTTGGCGCCTAAACCCGAAACAGTTGTCATTGATGCTTGTAGTGCGCCTGGTGGAAAGACTACTCATTTAGCTCAGTTAATGCAAGACAAGGGGAGTATCCTGGCGTATGACATTCATCCTCATAAAATAGATTTAGTAAACCAGAATGCTCAAAGGCTGGGATTATCGTCAATTAAAGTTGAAGTGGCAGATGCTACAGAGTTACACAATAAGGTTACTAATCAAGTAGATTATGTTTTAGTAGATGTACCTTGTAGTGGTACCGGAGTAATAGGGCGAAGGGCTGATGCTCGATGGAACAAAACTCTAGATTCAATTACAGAAGTAACCAAACTGCAATATAATATCATTACCTCTGCTAGTAAATGTGTTAAACCTGGAGGTGTACTAGTTTATAGTACCTGCAGCATAGAACCTGAAGAGAACTTAGAGCTGGTAGAAAGATTTTTAAGAGAGAATAAAAACTTTAAAATGGAAAACATAATAGAGCTATTAACATTTAATCCTAAAGAAGAAGACAAAATAATGGCTAAAAAAGGTTACTTTCAGTTTTTGCCACATAAACATAAGACTGATGGCTTTTTTGTCTGTAGACTTAGGAAAATATAATTTAAGAGCAGACTTCCTGTCTGTTCTTTTTGATGTTGGGATATATTAAAAAGAGGAAATAATGAAAAATGATAGAATAAAAGGAGTAGAATTTATTGTGAAAACTGTGGAAAGCATCTGTGATTTTACTGTTTCTGAACTTTCAAGAAAATTAAAGAGCATAGGCTCTCAACCCTTTAGAGCTAAGCAAATATATAATTGGGTCTATAAACATGGATCTGAATCCTTTGAGGACATGCTCAATCTGCCTAAGGAAATGAGAAAAAAGCTAGCTAACCACTTTATCGTTAACAGCATGAAAATAGAAAAGGTGCAAAGCTCTAAAGATGGTACAAAAAAATATTTGTTTAGACTACATGATAATGAGACTATAGAAACTGTATTAATGCAGTACGACAAAAGTAGTGGTAATAAAAGATTTACAGTATGCGTTTCCACCCAAGTTGGTTGTAATATTGGGTGTAGTTTTTGTGCTACTGCAAAAGGTGGGTTTAAACGAAATTTAAGTTCAGCAGAAGTTGTAGAACAGGTCTTACTGATACAACGGGAATTGTGGAAACAGAATGACCAGCACCGTGTTAGTAATGTGGTTTTTATGGGTATGGGTGAACCCCTAGCTAATTATGAAAATGTATTTAAGGCTATTGATATTTTTACGACTGAAGCGGGTTTAAATATCTCTTTGAGAAAAATTACGGTTTCTACTAGTGGATTAATTCCACAAATAAAAAGGCTTTCAGAGGAGAACACTCCAATAGTTTTGGCATTATCACTTCATGCTTCAAATGACTCATTAAGAGACAAGCTGGTTCCAATAAATAAAGTGTACCCATTAAATGATTTAATGGATGCTTGTAAAGATTATATAGAAGAGACTAACCGACGTATTACCATAGAATACATTATGTTGAGGGATGTGAATGACAGTAAAGAAGATGCTGTGCAATTAGCAACACTACTAAAAGGAATGTTAGTAAACGTTAATCTAATTCCCTATAACTCTGTTGACTTGACTGAGTTTGCAAGAAGTGGTAAAGGAAGAATAAGGGCATTTCAAGAGGTACTTACTAGGAATGGAGTTGAAGCAGTAGTCAGAGAAGAAAAGGGAACAGATATACTAGCTGCATGTGGTCAATTAAGGCAAAAAAACAGCGACTTATAACGAGGTGAAGTATGAAAGCATACGGCTTAACTAATAAGGGTTTAGTGAGAAAAGGGAATGAAGATGATTATTTATGCTGTCAAGATAGAGGGTTATTTGTAGTTGCTGACGGTATGGGTGGACATGCTGCTGGAGAAGTAGCAAGTTCTTTGGCAATCCAAGAAGTCAAAAAATATATTTGCACTGATAAGGAATTAATTATACCTGAAGACTTAGAAAGAGCTGTATTAAAGGCGAATGAGGCCATATACAATAAATCAAAGGAAGAAGAAGAATGCAACGGAATGGGTACTACGCTAACTGTGGCAAAGATACACCAAGCTAAGCTCTGGGTTACTCACGTGGGAGACAGTAGGATTTATCTGGTTAGGAATAATGAAATAAAGCTTTTGACTGAAGACCACTCTTTAGTGGCAGAATTAGTAAAAAAGGGTAAAATAACAGAATCAGAAGCTAAGCTCCATCCCCAAAAAAATATGTTAACTAGAGCTATTGGAACTCAAGCAATAGTAAATGTGGATGTTTTTAGTCATGAAATCCAAAAAGAAGATTTAATCATATTGTGCACAGATGGCCTTTCCAATCTAGTGGACTCTCAGCAAATGATGGAAACTCTTTTAAATCAGTCAATCGAAAAAGGTGTTAAAAAGCTTGTAGATAAAGCCCTAGATAGAGGTGGGCATGACAATATCACTCTTATAGCAGTAGAATATTAATGACGGCTCAGGAAAGAGAGGTGCATTAAGTGCTTGGAAAAAAGCTTGGAAATAGATATGAAATTCAAGAAAAACTGGGTGGAGGAGGTATGGCTTTAGTCTATAAGGCTAGGGATACACTTCTAAATAGGGTTGTAACTATAAAAATGTTGCGAGATGAGTATGCCCATGATGAGGAGTTTGTAAGGCGATTTCGACACGAGGCTCAAGCCGTAGCTAGTTTATCTCACCCAAATATAGTAAATATTTTTGATGTGGGTTATCAGGATGAGACACATTATATAGTTATGGAATATGTAGAAGGAAAAAATCTTAAAGAAATCATAAAAGAGAAAGCTCCTATGGACACTAGTAATGTAGTGGATATAGTTAAACAAATATGTGATGGAATTGAACATGCCCATGAAAATGGCATTATTCATAGGGATATAAAGCCCCATAATATTCTCATTACAGAGACGGGAAGAATAAAGGTAGCCGATTTTGGATTAGCTCGGGTTATAAGTACTGCTACAGTAACGCATACAAAAACAGTAATGGGATCCGTTCACTACTTTTCACCTGAACAAGCTAAAGGTGAATTAACTGACGAAAAATCCGACATATACTCTTTAGGAGTAGTTATGTACGAAATGTTAACAGGGCAAGTTCCTTTTGCAGGAGGAGAAAGCCCCATTTCAATTGCACTAAAGCATATTGAAACTAATCCGGAGCCTCCTAGGAGTCTCAATCCTGAAATGCCAGAATACATGGAAACCATAATACTACGAGCTATGGCAAAAAATATTGTAGATCGGTATGCAAGTATTAGTGACTTAAAGCAGGATTTAGAAAAAAGAGAATCAGAGCCTTTCATACCGACGAAGAAATTAGACAATCAGAATGATAAAAACGAAGAGACAATTGTGATTGAGCCTGTAAAAGAGACAGAGGAATATGATAAGAACAAGAAAAATAGGAAGTTAAAACCAATTGCATATGTTCTTATAGCATTAGCTTTGATAGGAGTTATTGGAATTGGGTTCTTAGGTGCTAGAGCTATATTAACTGTGGAAGAAGTAGAAGTGCCAGATGTAGCTGGACTACCACTATTCGAAGCTAGTCAGAAGTTAAGTCAACAAGGGCTGAAAATGGAAGTGGGAGTTCGCAGAAATCATCCAGAGATTGAAAAAGATCGTATTATTAGCCAAAGGCCAGAAGCGGGAAGTGTGGTTAAAGAAAATAGAGTGATAACTGTGGACGTAAGCGAAGGGCCGGTATTAAAAAGTGTTCCTGATGTTGTGGGAGGTACTGGTTTAGAGGCCACCATTAAGTTGCAAAACATGGGTTTTGAAGTGATAGAAGAGAAGGTATATAGTAACACTGTGGAGCGAGGAAAGGTAAGAAGACAAACGCCGAGACAGGGCACCATGCTTTCTCAAGGATCAGAGGTTATTATTGAAGTTAGTCAAGGAATTGAGCCTCAATATATTCCAATGCCAGATTTAACTGGATTACAACTTAGTGAAGCAGAAGAAAGGTTAACAGAGCTGCATCTCGAATTGGGGTCGGTGTCATATGAAAGTAGCAGAAGTGCTTTTGAAGGACAAGTTATTAGACAAGACAAGGCTGCAAATAACCTTATCCTACAGGGAGAAGATGTGAACCTGACAATCAGCTCGGGACCTGGACCAGCTCCTTCTGGAGCAGATGTGAGAATACCTCTTCCCAGAGGAGAGGATGAATATGAAGTTAAAATAGTGGTAAATGATATCAAGGGTGAAAGAGTAGTATACCAGGAGAACCATCCGGGAGGCCGGAGTATTAGACAGCGAGTTGAATTTTATGAAGAGGGAATTATTAGCATATACAGAGATGGCGAGCTAGTTTTAGAGCAAGAAGTTCCATAGGAGGTCGATGAATGGAAAAAGGTAAAATTCTTAAAGGCTTTAGTGGTTTTTATTATGTTGATATAAAGGGAGAAGAAATTGAATGCAGTTTGCGTGGTAAATACAGAAGAAAAAAACAAGACTTTTTGCCAGGAGATGAGGTTGAAATTTCAATTATTGCTGATAACAAAGGTGTTATTGAAAAAGTAATACCAAGGAAGAATCAACTAGTAAGACCTCCAATTGCAAATATAGATCAGGTTATTATTGTAATGGCTGTTAAAGAGCCAGAGTTACAATTAACTTTTTTAAATAGGCTTTTGGTTTTAGCTGAATACAAAGAAATTAGGCCAATTATATGTTTAAATAAAGCTGACTTGCTTGATGAGAACGAGCAAGAAGAAGTTAAAGATATAATAAGGGACTATGAAACTATTGGCTACAAAGTTATTTTAGTAAGTGCAAAACAAAACTTGGGTATTGAAGAATTTAGGGAAGAACTCCAAAACAAGACTACTGTTTTTGCCGGACTATCAGGAGCAGGAAAATCTAGTCTACTTAATAAGATCCACCCTGGACTATCCCTTAAGGTGGGGGAAGTAAGCAAGAAAATAAAAAGGGGAAGACATACAACTAGGCATGTAGAACTTATGCCCCTATCTACTGGGGGAATAGTTGCTGATACACCGGGTTTTAGCAATTTGGAATTAAGCGAAATTCCCAGTAATTACCTAAGCTATTGCTTTCCGGAGATTGAAAGAAAGCAAGTGGACTGTAAATTTACTGGTTGCAGGCATATAAAAGAAAAAAGCTGTGCAATTAGAGATGCGCTAGAAAAAAATGAAATTTTAGAAAGTAGATATAATGATTATATGCATTTTTTAGAGGAAATTGAGGAGACTGAAAGGAGATACAAATAATATGACAGCTATAGCACCATCTATTTTATCAGCAGACTTTAGTCAATTAAAACAGCAAATAGAAATTGTAGAAAGCGCAGGTGCTGAATACTTGCACATCGATGTAATGGACGGTCATTTTGTTCCAAACATCACAATCGGGGCTCCAGTGGTTAAAGCCATCAGGCCTCATTCTCAGATGAAATTTGATGTCCACTTAATGATAGAGAATCCGGATAACTACATCAAAGACTTTGCCGATGCAGGTGCTGATTTAATTACCGTTCACGTAGAGGCATGCCCACATTTACATCGAACACTACAAAATATAAAGCAAAACAATAAATTAGCTGGGGTAGCTCTAAACCCCAGTACACCCTTAGAAACTATTAAGTACGTATTAGGTGAAATTGACTTAATATTATTGATGACAGTAAACCCTGGTTTTGGAGGGCAAGCATTTATACCTGAAGTTATTACAAAGATAAATGATTTAAAGAAATTAATGGAGAGTAACAACCTTTCTATTCCAATTCAAGTGGATGGGGGTATAAATAAAGAAACCGGTGCTAAAGTAGTGGCAGCAGGAGCAGAAATATTAGTAGCCGGTTCTGCAATCTTTAAAGCTGAAGATATTGCTAATGCAGTAAATGAATTAAAAAATATAAAATAAAAAATTTGAAATACCTAAGGGGTGTGATTAGTGCATAAGGTTGGTTTGATTACATCAAGTGATTATCTCTTACATGACACACAAGTGCATCCAGAAAGCAAGAAGAGGATTATTGAGATTGAAAAGCACGCAAAAGAAAATAACTTGTGGGATAGGTTTGTCTTTTTTGAACCGGAGAAAATAACTTTGGATCAGTTAACCAAAATACATACCCCAGAATATGTATCATGTTTAGAAAGGTTTGCTGCTAGTGGAGGGGGAAGATGGGATCCAGATACAGTTGTCTGTGATAAATCCTATGAAATTGCCCTATTATCCTGTGGAGGTGCTGTAAAGGCTGTAGACCTATTATTAGAAGGAGAGGTTTCAAAGGCTTTTGCTTTAATTCGTCCTCCAGGACATCATGCCGAAAGAGATAGGGGGATGGGATACTGTCTTTTTAACAATACAGCCATGTCTGCAGTTTCTGCAAAAAATTATGATGACATAGAAAAGGTTGCTATTATAGACATAGATGCTCATCATGGCAACGGAATTGAAAAAATATTTTACGAAGATGCAACAACCTTATACCTTTCAATTCACCAGAGTCCTCTTTTTCCTGGGACTGGCTTTATTAGGAATTCAGGCAGTGGTGATGGAGAGGGGTACAATATAAACATACCAATTCTTAAACAAACTGGCTACTCGGGTTACTATTTCGCTGTTAAAAAAATAATTGAGCCTATTTTAAATCAATATAAACCTAATCTGATTATAGTAGCTTTAGGTTTAGATGCCTATTACATGGATCCACTTACCAACCTTTCATTGGACGCAAAGGGATATGAAATGCTTACAGATGAAATTTTAGCTATATCTGAAAAATTGTGTGATGGGAAAGCCGCTTTTATTTTGGAGGGAGGCTATAGCATTCCAGGTGTTGGAAAACCTGCAGCAGCTGTCATGAGCAGATTAATGAATGTTAAGCTTAAAGATGCTTTTTATGAAGAGAAATGTGATAATAGCTTTAGTCCAGAAGCAAGAGAAAGGCTAGATAGTGTTATTAAATGGCAAAAAAGGTATTGGCAGTTATAAAAAAATTATGATATAATAAATTTACATTTCCTTCGGGGTTAGGTGAAATTCCTTACCGGCGGTAGAGCCCGCGAGCCACTTATGTGGTTGATCTGGTGTGATTCCAGAGCCGACAGTAAAGTCTGGATGAGAGAAGGGGGGCATAAGGGGTTATTGTGTCTTTTTAGCCTGGGGGATGTATAACATCTTTCAGGCTTTTTTGTATTTAAAGGGGGCATAAATACTTTGGAAGAACAATTAATGAAAAGAACAATTAAACTTGCAGTGAAAGCAAAGGGAAGAACCTCACCAAACCCCTTGGTAGGAGCTATAATTGTCAACAATGGTAAAATAGTAGGTGAAGGGTACCACAAAAAAGCTGGTACACCCCATGCAGAGGTTAATGCTCTAAAGGAAGCAGGTACTAAAGCTAAAGGAAGTACTGTTTATGTTAATTTAGAGCCTTGTTCTCATTTTGGAAAAACATCTCCCTGCGCTGACGCATTAATAAAAGCAGGTGTAAAAAAAGTAGTCGTGGCTATGGTCGATCCAAATCCTAAAGTTGCCGGCAGGGGAATAGAAAAGTTAAGAGCAAATGGAGTGGAAGTAGAGGTTGGCCTACTTGAGGCTGAAGCAAAAGCATTGAATAAATATTTCATTAAGCGGCAAGTGACTAATATTCCTTATATAATTTATAAAACAGCTATGACATTAGATGGTAAAATTGCCACAGAAACAGGGGATTCAAAGTGGGTCACAGGCAGTGAAGCAAGGCATAGGGTACATCAACTGCGGGATGAAGTGGATGGCATCCTAGTAGGAATAAATACGGTGCTTCAAGATGATCCCCAACTGAATACTAGACTTCCCGAAGGTGGAGAGAATCCTGTAAAAATTATTTTAGATTCATATTTAAAATTACCCATTAATAGTAAAGTGGTTACCTTAAATTCAAAATCTGACACGATAGTTTTTTGCAACCGAGAAGTGAGCAAAGTTAAGTTAAAAGAACTAACCGACGCTGGAGTTAAAGCGGTACCAGTTTCTGGGAGCGGAGAAGTGAAGTCAGAATTAGACTGGGTACTTAAATGGCTTGCAAATCATGGTTTAAATAGTATACTAGTTGAAGGTGGCGCAACAATTGCTGCATCCTTTGTGACAGAAGGTTTTGTAGATGAAATATGGTGGTTTATAGCCCCGAAACTAGTAGGCGGAAGTAAGGCCTTTTCCCCAATTGGAGATATGGGTATAACTAAAATGGAACAAGCTGTACCAGTGGAAGTTGTTTCTACTGAGGTATTAGGAAAAGATATTTTAATTAAAGGCAATATTAAACGAGGAGAGAACAAACCATGTTTACAGGTTTAGTTGAGGAGTTAGGTAAGGTTGAAAACTTAAAAAAAGGTGCCAAATCTGCCAAGTTAACACTCAAAGCGGATAAAGTCTTAACAGATGTTAAGTTAGGTGACAGTATTGCCGTTAATGGCATTTGTTTAACTGTTGTGGAATACAGTAGAGAATTTTTTGCTGTAGAAGTTATGTCTGAAACTTTACAAAAGACAGGGCTGGAAAAATTGAAAAGGGGAAGTGTAGTTAATCTAGAAAGGGCTTTACGAGTTGGGGACAGGCTTGGTGGACATCTAGTTACAGGACACATTGATGGAACGGGGAAGATAATCAATAAAGAGCAACTTGATATTGCGATTTTAATAGAGATTGAAGCGCCTGAAGCTGTAATGAAATACATACTACCGAAAGGATCAATCGCCATAGACGGTATAAGCTTGACTATAGTAGAGCACAAAGAAAACAGCTTTACAGTTTCCATTATTCCTCATACTGCCAAGGAGACGACTTTAGGACACAAAGACACTGGAGAGGTAGTTAATTTAGAAGGGGATTTAATTGGAAAATATGTGGAGAAATTTACTTTAAATAAAGAAGAAACTAAAAATACTCAGAGTAAAGTTAATAGAAACTTTCTAATGGAACACGGATTCTATTAAAAAGAAGGGGTGATGGGCGTGGTTTTTAATACAATCGATGAAGCGTTAGCTGATATAGAAATGGGTAAAATGATAATAGTTGTAGATGATGAGGATCGAGAAAATGAAGGCGATCTACTGATGGCGGCAGAAAAAGTAACTTCGGATCATGTTAATTTTATGGCTACATATGGTAGGGGATTAATCTGCATGCCAGTGACTGGAGATAGGTTAGACCAATTAAAGATCGAACCTATGGTTACAAATAATACAGACAATATGGAAACAGCATTTACTGTATCTGTAGATGCTGTAGAAACTACTACAGGTATTTCTGCTCAAGAAAGGGCTCTTACAATCAAGAAAATACTAGATGATAAAACAAAACCTGAGGACTTAAGAAGACCAGGTCATATTTTTCCGTTGAGAGCTAAAGAAGGTGGAGTACTGAGGAGAGCTGGACATACAGAAGCCGCAGTAGACTTTGCCAAAATGGCAGGGCTATATCCAGCAGGAGTTATATGTGAAATCATGAATGATGATGGTACTATGGCCAGGGTAGAGCAGTTAATTCCATTTGCTAAAAAGCATGATCTAAAAATAGTTACTATTGCTGATCTTATTACCTATAGGCGAAAAACAGAAAAGTTAGTTCAACAAGTAGTAGATGCAGAAATGCCTACTAAATATGGTGAATTTAAAGTAGTAGCCTATGAAACAGAATTAAGTGGGGAAGCGCACTTAGCGTTAGTAAAAGGTGAAATTGATCCAAATAAACCAGTTTTAGTTCGAGTCCACTCAGAGTGTTTAACAGGAGACGCTTTTGGTTCAATCAGGTGTGATTGCGGAGACCAACTAGCTACTGCATTGAATGCTATAGAAGAGGAGGGGACCGGTATCCTACTATATATGAGGCAAGAGGGCAGAGGTATTGGCTTAATTAATAAGATGAAGGCTTATAAGCTTCAAGACCAGGGTAAGGATACGGTGGAAGCTAATGAAATACTAGGTTTTCCAGCAGACTTACGTGACTATGGCTTAGGAGCTCAAATTCTTTCTGATTTGGGAGTAAAGAAGATAAAGCTACTTACAAATAACCCGAGGAAAATCAAGGGATTAGAAGGGTATGGGATGGAAATTGTGGAGAGAGTTCCCCTAGAAATTGTTCCAGTAGAATCTAATAAAAAGTATTTAAATACAAAGCGATGTAAGTTAAACCATCATTTATCAATTTAATAATAGTGAAAGGGTGATTGTTTTGAACAAAGTATATCAAGGTAATTTAATTGGAGAAGGCTTAAAAGTTGGTATTGTTGTTGGACGTTTTAACGAGTTTATAACTTCAAAATTATTATCAGGAACTTTAGATGCTCTAGAGCGACATGGAGTCAAGAGTGGTGATGTTAGCGTTGCATGGGTGCCAGGGGCCTTTGAATTACCTCTAGTGGCAAAAAAAATGGCAGCTAAAAACTTCGACGCTGTAATTTGCTTAGGGACAGTAATAAGAGGGGCAACACCTCATTTTGAATATGTGTGCAGTGAAGTCAGTAAAGGGATTGCAAAAGTTAACCTAGATAGTGATGTTCCAACAATTTTTGGTGTACTGACCACGGATACAATTGAACAAGCCATTGAACGAGCTGGAACTAAAGCTGGAAACAAAGGTTGGGACGCAGCGGTAACGGCAATTGAAATGGCTAACTTAATGAAAAATATGGACATAGAATAGGACCACAAACTACCATGGCTTTTCCCCTCAAACAACAAAAGGTATTTAGACTTTTTAGTCGAACTTTGTAACTAAGAAGTTAAATAATAGGGGGAAAATCATGGAACAACAAAAGCAACCAAAGGCGCGCAAGGATTCTGTGCTAATTCTAGCAATGATATTCTTCATATCAATAGCAGGTTTTTTTATTTACTTTATTGCAGAGGGAAAAGAGCATCCCAATGAGCAACCTGTAGAAAAGATAGAAGAAAAACATCCTAGTGAGGAAACAGTTTTACCTAAAGATGATGAGGAAGATGGGGAATTAGAAAGTGAAGAAGAAGTAATAACAACAAATACATACAATTTTGAGTATCCAGATGCAGTTAGAGGAATCTATGTCACAGGTAATACTGTGGGTGTTTCCAGGTTTGATAGATTGATAGACCTAGTTAATAGTACCGATTTGAATGCTATGGTTATTGACATTAAAGAAGACCACGGATACATTACCATGAAGCTTGAGGGAACAGATTACGATGACATCAGTAAAAACTATATTAAAGATGCTCAGAAGATGATGGAACAACTAGAGGAACATAATATATATCCAATTGCCAGGATAGTAGTATTTAAGGATTCTGTTTTGGCCGCTAAGCGACCGGATCTTTCATTTACACAAAATGGACATGTTTGGAAAAATAGACGTGATGAAGCTTTTGTCAATCCTTTTCTAAAAGAAGTATGGTATTACAATATTGAAATTGCAAAAATGGCTGCAGAAATGGGGTTCCAAGAAATTCAGTTTGATTACGTTAGGTTTCCTGAAGGATTTGAAAACAGAGATACATCTTTGCAGTACTCTAAAGGTGATTATTCAGAGGAAAAACTGTTACCTAAGCTTATAGAACAGTGGAGGAAAGAAGTAAGCTCTAATGTAATAGGTGAAGAAAATTTTGATGATGTAAAGAATTTGAAGGTGCCAGAATATAGCAATGGTTTAGCTAGAGTAACAGCTGTTACTGACTTTGTTGAATATGCTTATAAAGAGTTACAACCCTATGGTGTGGATGTATCTGTAGATATTTTTGGATATGCAGCCATTCGACCTGCAGCATATGGTATAGGCCAGGATTTTAGAAAAATAAGCAGCAATGTAGACGTGATTTCATCAATGATTTACCCAAGCCACTGGGGCCCAGGTAACTTTGGTCTTGCTAGACCAGACACTGAACCATATGAATTAATAAAAAGATATATACAGTTAGAAAAAGAAATACTAAATGAATTAGAAAATCCACCTACCTCTAGGCCGTGGATTCAGGATTTTACTGCACCATGGTTAGGAAGAGGCAACTACATTAGATATGGAAAAGAAGAAGTAGAGGCTCAAATCAGGGCGTTAAATGAAGAAGGGGTACATGAATATTTACTGTGGAATGCAGGTAACAGTTACACTGAAGGAGTAGATTATACTACAGGAATGGAAGATTAAAAATTTAAAGGATATATAAAAAAACCGCCAAAGGCGGTTTTTTTTATACTGCTCGTACAACTTTACCTGAACGCAAGCAACTTGTACAAACTTTTATTCTTTTTGGTGAACCATTTACAATGGCCTTTATTTTTTGTAAATTAGGAGACCATGTTCTTTTTGTTCTAATATGTGAGTGACTTAACTTAATGCCAGTACTAATTCCTTTTCCACAAACCTCACATTTTTTTGCCATAACTTCCACCTCCTCAAAAGCATGTCACAATAACTTATATTATTATACCAGAATGATTTAATATAAGCAAGAAAATTACAATGCATTTTGGGGAATAATACTGTAATATATAATTATACTTATAAGCAGGAAAGAGTTTATGCGGTGTCGAAAAAGGTAGCAAAGGTATAAGAGGGAGGGTACATAATGAAAAGTATACAAACAAATGAACTTGGACATATCAATGTATCTGAAAGCGTGATAGCCATGATTGCTGGACACGCTACAGTTCAATGTTACGGTATAGTGGGAATGTCTTCGCGGAAGCTAAAAGATGGCTTTGCAGAACTCTTGGGAAGAGAGGCGTTGGCAAAAGGTATTTATGTTAATACTAGCGACGATAGCTTAACTATCGAAGTACATATTATTGTCAGTTATGGCACAAAAATATCTGAAGTTGCTCAAAATGTAATGGATAGAGTAAAATACGATGTAGAAGCTATGACTGGTGTAACTGTTGAAGCAGTTAATGTATTAGTTCAAGGTGTAAGAGTTACTGAATAAGGGGGATTATGTTTTGGAAGCTTTGAGTGGCAAGGAACTTAAAAATTTCATATTAGGTGGTTTCAAAAATCTAGAGGCACAAAAGGCAGAAGTGGATGCCTTAAATGTTTTTCCTGTACCAGACGGCGATACGGGAACTAATATGTTTTTGACTTTTCAATCAGCTATAAATGAAATAAATAAAATACCTGAAACAGATTTAAATATAGCTAATGTAGCTGAAGCTCTTTCAAAGGGTTCCTTAATGGGAGCGCGGGGTAATTCAGGAGTAATTTTGTCTCAAATATTTAGGGGCATGGCTCAAAAGCTAGTGGCAGCAGAAAATAATCAAGTTAAATCTAAAGAACTAGCAACTGCGTTTCAGGCTGGGGTTAAAACAGCTTATAATGCTGTAATGAAGCCTGTGGAAGGTACAATTTTGACCGTATCTAAGGAAGTGGCAGCAGGGGCTGTCTCCGGTGCCAAGGAGACAGATAATATTTTATCAACCTTAGCTACAGCTATACACACTGGTGAGGTAGCACTAAAAAAGACGCCTGAACAATTACATGTTTTAAAGCAAGCTGGAGTAGTAGATGCAGGAGGAAAAGGCTTCCTGGTAATTCTTGAAGGTGGAATGAGAGGATTACAGGGAGAGGAGTTTGACTTTGCTCCTGTGCATCAAACTGATGCTGTTGAACGCATTAGTAAAGCAGTATCAGGGCCGATAGAGTACAGGTATTGTACAGAATTTCTTGTGACAGGTGGAAGTTTGCCTTTAGAAAGTATTAAGAATGAGCTGACTAATTTAGGTGATAGCCTTCTAGTTGTAGGCGACCAAGACATGTGCAAAGTCCATGTTCATACAAATCGGCCTGATCAAGCTCTAGAACTCTGTATTAAATATGGCGAATTACATGAAATTAAAATAGATAATATGGCTGACCAAAGTATTGAAGCAGAGCAGCCAGAACCTTTACAGGATGAACTAAAAGAAATAGGAATTGTAAGTGTTGCTACTGGAGATGGATTAATTGAAATACTTGATAGTATGGGTGTGGACAATATTGTGACTGGGGGACAAACTATGAATCCCAGTACAGAAAACCTACTAGAAGCTGTTGAAGAGGTCAATGCTAAAAAAGTTATAATCTTACCTAACAATAGCAACATAATATTAGCTGCAGAACAGACAAAAGCCCTATCAGAGAATAAAGAAGTTGGCATTGTGCCCACTAAATCTATACCTGAAGCTGTAGCTGCACTTATTGCCTATAATCCAGAGGCCAGCTTAGATGAAAACATTGAAACAATGACAGAAGGGGCCAAAACCGTTAAGACTGGTGAAATAACGTATGCTGTTCGCGATTCCAAGTACGATGATCTGGAAATTAAGGAAGGAGAGATACTTGGATTAGTAAGTGGCAAAATAGTTATTCAGAGTAGTGATATAAACGAAGCAGTTTTAAAAACTGTTCAAAACATGGATGCTCATGAACATGAAATTATAACCTTATTTTACGGAGAAGAGGTAAACTTCGAGCAAGCAGATCAACTTCGACAACAGTTGGTAAAGGAGTATCCTGAAGTAGAGGTTGAAATGCATTATGGAGGGCAATCACTTTATTACTATCTGATATCTGTCGAATAGAGGTTTAAAATGATATTAAGTGAGAGAACATCTATTTTGAAAAGTATTGGACCTAAGAGAGAGACTAAGCTTAAAGAGGCTGGTATTTATAATATTTATGATTTGATTAATTATTTTCCCAGGACGTATATAAATTATGAAAACGTAATGAATATAAATCAAATAGCTGTTGATAGTAAAGCAGTTATAAAGGGAACAGTGTTAGCTTATAAAGAAAAGAAGTTAAAAAGACATTTAAAGCTATTAACAATTACTACTCTTTTTGTGGAAAATGGACTTGAAGTTCAACGAGATATCTCAAAATTCTATAATACCTATCACAAGGTTAGCTTAATTGTGGGTAAAGAATACTTTTTTTACGGTACTGCAAAATTGTTTCGTGGCAAAAAGGCATTTACGGCTGAAGAAATTGTAGAGACAAAGACAAAAAAATTAATACGGCCTGTTTATTCAGTGATAGGTAAAGGAAGAGCTCAGTTAGGACAAAACTTTTGGGAAAAATCTATACAAGAAGCACTTATATATGCTAATGAACAAATAAGCAATAAAGGGAGTATGTACTCCCTTTATCATAATTTAACACAAGAATTGGAATTACTTCCTTTAACTAAAGCCTATGTGGGAATTCACATTCCTAAAAATATCAGTGAATTGAATGCAGCCGTAATTACTATTAAGCACTGGGAAGCTTTTAAGGCTAAAATTGATGCCAGCATTTCTCGAACCAATAGGTTGAAAAAACAATGTGATATCTCTGTTCAGGAAAAAGGAATCGAACTAGTTAAGAATGCAATTTCTAATCTTCCTTTTGCTTTAAGGGATAGTCAGATTAAAGCGCTTGCAGAAATACAAAAGGATATGTGTTCTCCTTATCAGATGTATAGACTATTACAAGGTGATGTAGGCAGTGGAAAAACAGTGGTAGCTATATTAGCCATGCTACAATCTATAGGTAGTGGTTTGCAAGCTGCTATGATGGTGCCAACAGAAATGTTAGCTAGTCAACATATTAAAGCTGCAGAAAAGATTTTTAAAGATTTAGGGAAGAAAGTATATCTTCTAACAAGTTCCACTGAAAATAGTGTCAGAAAAGAAATATTAGCTAAATTGAAAACAAAAGAACCGATAGCATTAATAGGAACTCATGCCTTATTACAAGAGGATGTTATTTTTAGCGACCTAGGTTTAATAGTCATAGACGAGCAACACAAGTTTGGAGTTAAGCAAAGAGAAACACTAATGCAGAAAAAGCATTTAGTAGATACTCTTTATATGAGTGCGACTCCTATTCCTAGAACAATGGCCTTTGCAATTTATAGAGAGTTAGATATTTCCACATTAGAAGCAAGTTCTAGAGTGGGAAAAGTAAAATCTTATTTTGTACCTGAATACAAAAAGACCGACCTTTATAATTATCTAAAGGTTGAGTTGGAGCAGGAAAATCAAGCCTATGTAATCTGCCCTTCTATAGAAAATACGCATAGTGATAATAATGAAAGTAGTCCAATGGTGGCAGTATTAAATTTAAAGTCAGAGTTAGAAGAGATCTTTAAAGATTTTAATGTAGTTGCTATTCATGGAAAATTAAAAGAAAATGAAAAGCACGAAATTATGACTAAATTTAATGAAGGTGAAATCGATTTATTAGTGGCTACTTCATTAGTTGAAGTAGGTATTCATAATCCAAATGCTAATATTCTTGTTATAAACAACTGTGAGAGGTTTGGATTGTCCCAGTTACACCAATTTAGGGGTAGAGTTGGAAGAGGAAAGGAAAAAGCTCAGTGTTTTTTAATGGGCAACATTACAGGAGAATTAGCTAAACAGAGAATAAAGTTTTTTTTAGAAACTGACGATGGTTCTAAATTAGCGGAGTACGATTTTAAACTTAGAGGAGCAGGAGAATTATCAGGAGTTAAACAGCATGGAAAATCCGAATTTAGGATTTTAAATCCAGTTGAAGATAAAGAAATTTTTAATAATGTTATTGATTTTATTGAAAAAGAGCGAATCTAGTTCGCTCTTTTTTTGGTTTATCTTTACTGGTATTCTTTAAGCCATTTTTGTTTAAAATAACTACTGACTAAACGAAATAAGATTTACTGGCGCGTCAAAGCACAATTTCGTTTAGGCAAATACTACTAGTATAGCTCAATAAGTTAGAAGCCATACTAAAAATAAATCAAGAAAAGGAGGTGATTACAAGATGCCAAGAAACAACAACAAAGTACTTGTTCCTGAAGCTAGGCAAGCACTTGATCAGTTGAAGTATGAGACTGCTCAAGAGCTAGGTATCTCTAACTACCAAGGCTACAAAGGAGACCTGCCTTCTAGAGTGAATGGTAGCGTTGGTGGAAGTATGGTAAAGAAAATGATCCAGCAATATGAGCAATCAGCTGCTAATCAATCACCTCAGCAGTAATGAATGTTACCTATCCAGCCCCATCTAGCTGGATAGATAATATAGAGCCTAAAGCCAAGTAAGTTATCTTACTTGGCTTTTTTATGTGTGCCCGGCACGGGCGGTAACTTGGCGGTGAAAGTCCGCTGTGGGCTTGGTAGTGGGAACCACTAGCCAATGACAAGGGTGTCCA
>NZ_JBNPXS010000020.1:0-50969 GCF_050433185.1 Desulfitispora alkaliphila | reverse complement strand
TGCAATTAACTTAATGAACCGCCAAGTACCGAACGGTATGCTTGGTGGTGTGAGAGGACGGTAGATAAAATAATTATCTACCTCCTACTCGATATTACTCAGCAATCTGGTCTGCTACAAAGGAAGGCATATCTTCCTTTGTTAGCTCTTCATACATAATCTGTTGATTATCCTGATTATAATATCTCACTAAATATTGGGGGAAGTTGCCTTCAGGTTTTCTCCACCTGTGCTCCCTAGACATAAGCATGCATTTTTCAATTTCAGCCGGATCCGAGGTTTTAAAGATAATGTTCTCATCTTGAACGATACCGCTTGGGTTATCATGAATATCCTCTAATGAATACACCTGCTCCACTATCAGTGAATGGACATCGCTACTGGTGATCCTAGCATGCTCTAAATAACCTTTTTCCTCTAGCCAAGCATCAATTAGATGAAAAGATTTATTCCAGCTCATATGGGAGCTCCTGGTATGCATAGCTCTTGGGTCATCTTTAACAGGTACATATACTTCGATAAAGCCCCAGTTTCTAGCGGAAGTAAGATCTTCATAGCTTGTTGCCAGAATATCCTGCTGCAATATAGATACTACTTCCTCAATTTCACTTTGGTTTACAACAGAATAAGACTTATGGTTGCCATGAGCATAGGTTCCGAAGGTGATTTTATCTAAGTCATCAGGATCTACATGAAAAATATCGTAGTTAACCTTTTTGTATTCTGTTGAATTGTGAATAGGATCCATTAATTCCTTAAAAGCTGTAGTATCAAACACTTGGTATGATCTTGCAATTTCACCACCGTTCTTGAGCTCATAAATAATAGTGATATTGGCACGACCACCGGGCTGTAATCTGTTCTCATGTACTCCTTGCCTGTTAGTAATAAGGGCTTGGTGTAACTGCTGAATGTATTGTATATTTTCCTCCTCCTGATAAAGGCGTTGGTTATTATTGAGATAAGCCCAATAGCCACCTTGGCTATAGTAAACTGCCTCTACTTCATGGGGGGGAGGAATTCTATCCTCGTATCCGATGGCATCTGTGTTAACTGCTGTGAAAACTGCCATCACTATGGCTAAATATGCTCCATAGTGAATAAAGGCTCTTTTGTTAAAAACATAGACCGATTTTTGCAAAATAGCCTCTGCAATAAAAAAGCCTACAATTGAAAAGAAAATATAGCCGAATATTATCCAACTTAGCCCCCCGTGGGCGCTACCAAAATAAAGTCCACCTAGGAGCATAAAGCATAGAGTAAAACCGTATTTAAACAGGTGATTGATGCCGTTAAAAGTGATTGTCTCCATATTGCGCTCTAGCTTTCGGATGCGATACAGATAATAGGATAGACCAAAAAGCACAGCACAGAATAGGGCGTAACCAAAAACCTCCCTTGTTGACAGCAAATTTGATGTCAGGTTAAAAATTCTCATCAGGGGAGAGATTATTATTAACAAGTCCATACTTGATTCCATATAATAATTCCAATCAAATCCATACAAAAACAATTGCAGGTTATAAGCCAGTAAAGTCACTAGACCAATGGGCAAAAACAGTAAAATATAGGTGAAAACCCCTTGAGCCATGGCTAATCCAGTGACCATGCCCATAAAGACTGCACTCATAAACATCACCGAATTCATAAGTAAAACTGTAAAGAGCCAAGTAAGAATACTTTGGGCTTCAACAAATTCAGTCAAGTTAAGTGTTATACTCAAAAGCCAGGTGGCAATAGCTGTAATAATAGCAGGCAGTGCTAAAAACAAGAGACCCACAAATACATGACTGGTAAACATGGCACTGCGCTTAATGGGCAAGCTGTGCATGGCGTCTGAATAGCCTTTGCTATGCAGATAATTAAACAATAGTAGGGCAGTTAATACTGGCACTGTTAAAATCAACATGAGATTAAATGGATTAGATCCAAACCCCAAAATTTGCTGAAAGGAATAGTTATAAGTGTCATTATTTAATAAAGGAGCTTGCATTACAACCTGTAAAGGCACTGTAAAGAATAGAACACCAAGATATAATGAAGGAATCCAATACAAGCGCTTAAAGGCGTTTCTAATCAGCCCCCTATTCAAAAATGATGTTTTCCACTGCATATCCAGTTCCCTCCATTTCATAAATAAATATCTCCTCTAATGTTAGGGGTAATATATCCAATAAAATAGGATTAAGCTCCTTAAAATAATCCATTAGATCGCTTTTTTCTCCTTTTACTATTAACAACCAAACACTCCCTCGTTCTTCCTTATGTAACAGATTTAATTGCTCTAGCTGATTGATAGTTAAAGGCTCTTTAAAGGCAACTTGGACTTTGTGGATATCCCGTTTTAAATCATCCAATTCCTTTTCCACAATTATAGCTCCATTGTGCATGATGCCGATGTGGTCACAGAAATCCTCTAGCTCTCTCAAGTTATGAGAGGAGATAATGATGGTCAGCTGGCGATCGGCCACCTCTTGAAATAATATGTTTTTCACCTGCTGGCGCATAACTGTGTCTAGGCCGTCTAAGGGTTCGTCTAAAATTAAAACCTCAGGAACTAGGGCAAGGGCTAGCCAAATTGCCACTTGTCGCTGCATCCCCTTTGATAGACTCTGAATTTTCTTCTTGCGATCTATCTTAAATACAGACTGTAAAGAAGCATATCTTTCTTGATCCCAAGAGCTATAAATACTCTTATAAAAGATAGCCATATCCTCAATAGTGTAGGAGGGGAAGAAATAAAGAGTATCAGAAATAAAGATTACTCTTTGCTTTAAAGTGTCATTTTCAAAAATGGGTTCAGCATCAATTAAAGCCTGACCCTGATCCTGCTTATAAATACCCGCTAAGATTTTTAGTAAAGTAGTCTTACCAGCACCATTAGAACCCAGGAGGCCATAGATGGATCCCTTTTTTACATGTAGATTGACTCCATTTAGTGCTTCTAAGTCTCCAAAGCTTTTAACCAAATTAGTTGTTTTAATCACCTTTAGTCCTCCTTCCAATACCTTCTTCAACAGTGGAGATTATTTCATAAATCTCTTCTTTGCTCATTCCCAGATACAGAGCTTCTGAAATAAGCTTTGTCAATTCTTCCTTTAAAAACTGTTTTTTCTCATGTTGTCTGTCTTGAAGAATTGGTGCTACAAAGTGGCCTTTGCCTTTTACAGAATAAACATAACCCTGTCTTTCTAATTCCTTGTAGGCCTTTTGAATTGTGTTGGGGTTTATAGTCAACTGCTGAGCTAAAGCGCGTACTGAGGGCAGTTGCTCATCAGCTTGTAAAAGTTCATTAATTATAAGCTCTTTGGTTTTTTCCATTAATTGTTCATATATAGGCAGGCGACTTCTCAAATCCAATTCAAACATCAACTTCCTCCTTTCTGTACTAACCACAACAACTGTATTAATACGCTTAATACAGTTAGATTATATCTTTGTTCTCTTATTTAGTCAATATCATTTTGACAAAATAATGCAGAAAAATTATAATATCACATATTGCATAATTGGTTACAATAAAAAAAACTAACTTAAGTAAGGGAATGATTGATGTGAAAAAAGGAGAAATGGGAACTGTCTTTTATGTATCAGTAGCTGTAATTCTCATGTTTGTAATTTGGGGTTTTTTATTGCCTGAGAGCTTAGCTGAAAGAACAGGTACGCTATTGGGATTTATTATTGAAGGTTTCGGATGGTTCTATCTACTGAGCACATTTATTTTTGTGTTTTTCGTCATTTATTTGGGATTTGGTCCTTATGGAAGCATTAAATTAGGCAAGAAAGATGATGAACCTGATTACAGCTTCTATACGTGGCTGGGTATGCTCTTTTCAGCAGGGATGGGAATTGGGCTAGTGTTTTGGGGTGTAGCAGAACCGATTTTTCACTATATGGCTCCACCTGAAGGAGTGAACCCAGAGACTAAAGAAGCGGCAATGATTGCTTTACGGTACTCCTATTTCCATTGGGGGCTACATCCTTGGGCAATATATGCTGTTATCGCATTAACGTTGGCCTATTTCCGCTTTCGCAAAGGCGAATCCGGATTAATTAGTGCCACCTTTCGCCCCTTAATAGGAGATAAGGTGAACGGGCCCATTGGGAAGAGTATTGACAGTCTGGCGGTAATAGCTACTGCCTTTGGTGTGGCCACTTCATTAGGATTTGGTGCACTACAAATTGGTGGAGGAATTTCCCATACATTTGGCATACCAAATACTACCAGCACTCAGCTGATTATAATTTTGGTAGTTACTGTGTTGTATATGATTTCTGCTTCAACAGGGTTGAACAGAGGGATTAAAACTTTGAGCAATATAAACCTAGGTGTGGCATCTGCTCTCTTATTCTTCGTGTTGTTAGCAGGACCTACTTTGTTTATAGTGGACAACTTTACTGCTACTATGGGCAGATACTTAGGAAATTTTATTCCCATGAGCTTTCGCTTAACTCCTTTCGGAGGAAGTGGTTGGGTTGGCTCTTGGACACTATTTTACTGGGCATGGTGGATATCTTGGGCGCCCTTTGTAGGGACCTTTATCGCCCGGGTTTCTAGAGGGCGAACAATTAGAGAGTTTGTAATGGGTGTTCTATTTGTCCCAGCTATTTTAGGCGCTCTCTGGTTTTCTACCTTTGGCGGAGCAGCTTTGTATCTGGAAATATTTCAGGGAGTAGAAATCGCCCAAGCAGTAAATGCGGATGTAACCTCGGCCCTATTTATTACTTTAGAGCAGTTCCCCCTTGGAACTCTCTTAGTGCTGACGGCTATTTTGCTTATTATCACATTTTTTATAACCTCTGCAGATTCAGCCACCTTTGTACTGGGTATTCTCACTTCTAAAGGCGTACTCAATCCCAATATATCAGTCAAGATTGTGTGGGGAGTGTTACAGTCTAGTATTGCTGCTGTGCTTCTTTGGAGTGGGGGCTTAGAGGGGTTGCAAACGGCCTCGATTATAGCCGCTCTACCATTTACAGTTATAATGCTGGGAATGGTTATGTCTATCAATAAAGAGTTAAAGCGAGAGCTTAAGGAAGAGAAGCTGAAGGAAAAGAAGCGGATTAAAAAGCTGGAAAAAATGATAGAAGACTATGTTCTAGAGGATGAAAATGGTAATGGTAAATAAAAAGGAGTAATTTTGAGACTTTAGAATGATTTAATATGGTAATCTATAATGTTTGTACAGGTGAACCATATCCGCTAATAGTGGACACTAACAGGGGGATTATGGCACTTTTCTTTGAAAACCCGGTATGTTAAACTAAGAAAAGCTAATATAATCGACAATTTATAACATAGAAATCGATAGACATATGTCTACCGGAGGCGGACAAAGACTTAAGGGAGGATTATGATGGTAAAAGTTGTAGTAGTTGGAGGAGGATGGGCTGGTGTTAGTGCTGCTGTTTCAGCGGCTAATGCTGGATCTGAAGTAACAGTTTTAGAAAGGTCTGATATGCTTTTGGGAACAGGGCTTGTAGGAGGGATAATGCGAAATAATGGTAGATTTACAGCCACTGAGGAAGCCATTGCTATGGGTGGAGATGAAGTATTCTCTGTTATTGACAACAACGCCCGGCATCAAGATATAGAATTTCCAGGACACAAGCATGTAACCCTTTACGATGTGGCTACTATTGAGCCAGCAATAAAAGGACTTTTACAGCAAAAGGGAATAACAATTAAACTTCAGACTAGAGTAAAAGACGTAGCTTTAGACGGAGAGCGAATTGAAAAAGTAATAGCTAATCAAGATGAGGAGTACTCTGCAGACGTTTTTGTTGAAGCAACTGGAACAGCTGGCCCTATGGGTAACTGCTCAAAATACGGCAATGGTTGTGTAATGTGTATCTACAGATGCCCTACCTTCGGTGGGAGAGTTAGTATAGCAGCCAAAGCTGGGGTGAAAGAATTTGTAGGCAAGAAGGGTGACGGATCTGTTGGAGCTATGAGTGGATCATGTAAGCTGCATAAAGATTCTCTTAGTGAAAATATCGTTAGGGAATTAGATGAAAAGGGAGTTGCTGTTATTCCAATTCCTGAAGAGCTGCGCAAAGGGGAAGAAATGCTTTCTGCAAAGGCATGTCAACAATATGCCCTTAAAGATTTTGCGCAAAATATCATACTCTTAGACACAGGTCACGCTAAGCTGATGTCTCCTTTTTATCAACTAGAGAGCTTGCGAAAAATACCTGGCTTTGAAAACGCGCGCTTTGAAGACCCTTATGCAGGGGGACTAGGAAATTCAATTAGATATCTTGCACTATCTCCTAGAGATAATAGTTTAAAAGTTGACGGAGTTACCAACCTATTCTGTGCTGGGGAAAAAGCGGGTCTACTTGTGGGTCATACAGAGGCAATAGTGACTGGTATCCTAGCAGGACACAATGCTGTTAGAAGAGCAGTAGGAAAAGACCTCTTGGTTATTCCTGAGGAGTTAGTAGTAGGTGATGCTATTTCTTATGTGAATAAAAGAATGACAAATGAAGAGGGGCTAACTAAGAAGTATACCTTTTCAGGCTCTGTGTACTTTGAGCGGATGAAGGAGTTAGGTCTTTATACAACTGAAAAGAGTGAAATTCAGGACATAGTAAATAAAGTTGGGCTAAAAGGAGTATTTAGAGAAAAAATAAGTTAGGTTTTATTTTATTGGGGGGCTAGAAAATGCCGGATTTAATGGCAACGCACTGGGTGTACTTGTCAGTAGTACTTGTTGTAATAGGACTTATGGTTTTTAGGCGAGATGTGGTCTTGCCGTGTATTTTGGGGATATTTATTATTGGATGGATGTGGACCGGTTCCATAGTAGGGGGAGGACAAACCGTTTTTAAGGCACTAGAAACAGCAGGAACCAGTCTTTTTGATATAATGTTAGTAATCGCGTTAATGGTGGGAATGCTAAAATCTCTGCAAAGCATGGGAGCAGACTTTTACATGGTGGCGCCAGCTAGAAAGCTAATGGCTAAACCGGTGATAGCTTATTTTGGTTTAGCCCTGTGTATGTTTTTAGCAGCTACATTTTTTTGGCCCACTCCAGCAGTTGCCTTAGTGGGGACAATGCTGATTCCAGTAGCCATTGCTTCGGGCTTGCCGCCCATGGCAGCTGCTGTTGCAATTAATCTGAGTGGCCATGGAATGGCGTTGTCTGGAGATGTTGTCCTGCAAGGAGCGCCTTCAATTACGGCTAATGCAGCGGATGTAGATGTGGCATTAGTTGTATCAAAGGGAGCTATGTTTGGAATAATTGTAGGTATTACAGCATTGCTAGTAGCTTTTTTTATGATGCGCAAGGAAATACTAAATGGCAAACCGCAAAAAAGCGAGTTGTTGAAGCTAGAAGAACCTGAAGCAGCTCCTGGATACGCTAAGATATTTGCATTTTTGGTGCCATTAGTATTTATATCTATTGTGGGGATGATGGTTTATTCCAATATGAACGATCATATAGCTAACATTCAGGGAGGCGGAGCTACTTCTCTTTTGGGAGGAGCTGCAGCAATTATGATGTTAGTAACAACAGTTGTTCATCACAAAGGAGAAGCTTTTGAGAAATTAGTAGGCTTTTTGCGAGAGGGTTTACTTTTTGCAATTAAAATATTTGCACCGGTTATACCTATTGCTGGATTTTTCTTTTTAGGTGCGCCTAATCATGCTGAAGCTATTTTAGGGCAAGGAGCTCCTGGATTTATGTTTGATTTAGGTACAGCTCTTGCAACCAATATTCCCTTGGGTACGGTTCCACTGGCAATAGGAATTGTTCTGATAGGGCTAATGACTGGTCTTGATGGATCAGGATTTTCTGGGTTACCTCTTATAGGATCATTGGCAGCCTCTTTAGGAGGACCGTCTGGTGTAGATGTAGCAACATTAGCTGCTCTGGGACAGGTAGCTTCTATCTGGGCTGGAGGGGGAACCTTAACAGCTTGGGCCTTTGGAGTAGTAGCTGATGCAGGTATTGCTGGGGTTAGTCCTACAGATCTAGTCAGGAGAAACTTTATAGCCGTAATCTCTGGTTTAACCGTAGCTGTGGTTGTAGCAGTATTAATAATGTAATTTTTTTGAGGGGGCTCAAAGATCTATTTCTTTGGGTTTCTTTTCTTTAACATAGAAATACTTGTTTTCTGCCAGGGCTTGTTTTTCCCGTTGGTCTTGTAGAGACAATAAAATAGAAAGTATGCCGTTGTCCTTGCTATAGTTTTTAGGTGCGATGTTAAAAACGACTAGATCGTTATTTTGGGGTTGAATTGATATAGGTTTAGTAGGATCTAAAGAGTTCAGGGTGCGTTTTGGTACTAAAAAATAGACAATATGTGTATTGGGTTGATTAGCTAGAGTGGCGAAAGATGCTTTTTTAATCTGGTTATGCTGTGAAGGGGGGGTGACTTTGGGCTGTTGGAATTTGTATTCCAAAAAAACGCAGTGACCATTCCAATTGCAGTTGCAAAAGTTTTCTCCCTTAAGGTGACTGCACATAACACAGTTATTTAAAGCAGATAAAGCGCAAGGACAAGCGTTGCTTGCCATTTGGTTACACTGAATTTCCACGGCTACTCACCTCCTAATTTTAAAGGAATCGCAAAATATACAAAGAACTAATATATTATTATTGAGTTTAAAGTGAAAAGGTGATTAGAGTGGAGTACTTAACAACAATTATTTCAATTCTGTTTATAGTGACTATAGTGTTTATCAGCATGGTTATTTTGCTGGAGAAAAGAAACCCTTCAAAGACTGTGGGGTGGCTATTAGTACTCACGTTTTTGCCAGTACTGGGTTTTATATTATATATCTTTTTCGGAAGCAACTGGCGCAAAAGTAATTGGCTTCCCGATAGTGAAATGGCATATGTAAAAAAGCAGGAAAAACTTCTTGCTCAATACAGTGAAGAGGTTACTGCAGATGAAATCCTGCCGAATTACGATGCAAGGTCTGAGCGAGTGAGCCAATTAGCAGTGACAACTTCTCATGCCCCTCTACTGCCTAATAATCAAGTGGAGCTAATATTCGAGGGTGAAACTCTTTATAAAAAGCTCTTTAGGGATATCGAAGAGGCAAGAGATCACATTCATATTGTATTTTTTATAATTAGAAATGATGAAATCGGTCAAAAGCTAAAGAATTTATTGATAAAGAAAGCTGAAGATGGGTGCGAGGTAAGGCTAATTTATGACCACATCGGAAGCAAGAGTATAGAGAGGAATTATGTAAGGCAGCTGAAGAAAGCAGGAATAAAAGTGTTTTCTTTTCTGCCGTTAATGTTTCCAATGATAAATAGGAGGCTTAACTACAGAAATCACAGAAAAATTGCAATTATAGATGGTAAAATTGCATATACAGGTGGTTTTAATTTAGGCGATGAATACGTGGGGAAAAGCAAGCGTTTGGGGTTTTGGCGTGATGCCCATATTAGAATATGTGGCAAGAGTGTTTACAACCTTCAGGTTATATTTTTAAAAGACTGGTATTTTGTCAGTAAAGAAGCCATTAGTGGTGAAAATTATTTTCCGCCCATTTTTATTACTAGTCTGGAAAAACATTACCTACAGATAGTCAGTAGTGGCCCAGATACCAGATGGCCTGCAATTATGCAGACCTACTTTACCTTAATTACAAATGCAAACAGAAGTGTGTGGATTACTACACCATATCTCATCTTAGATGACCCCACTATAATGGCGTTAAAAACAGCTGTTTTGAGCGGTGTAGATGTGCGAATAATAGTGCCTGGCAAACCAGACCATCGAACCATTTATTTTGCTACTCATTCGTACATTGAAGAGCTTTTAGAGGCGGGTGTGAAAATCTATCTATACCAAAAAGGTTTTATCCACTCCAAAATGCTAATTTGCGATGATCATATACTATCAACAGGTTCTGCAAACTTCAACATGCGAAGCTTTCATATCGACTTTGAAGTAAATGCCCTAGTGTACAACCGGGAAACCATTAAACAGGCAATAAAGCAATTGGAAGTGGATATGGATGATAGTATCGAAATAGATTACCAGGAATACAAAAAAAATAAAAGATGGTATCGTCATGTAGCTGAATCAATAGCTAGGTTATTCTCACCCTTAATTTAAAAACAGTTTGCTATCATTTGGTAATTGTACCCAAAAAAATCAGCAATGCTCCTGACAAGATGAGACCTAACTTTAGGAAAGATACCTTACCCGCAAGACCAGCCACACCAACCATATTGAGAACTAAAAATAGGAGAGGGTTTATGATGATGATAAAGGAATTGATCTTTAAACCTGCTTCTATGGTTGGGTTTTTGTACATTAAGTAAACGCCGGTAGCTGAAATTAGTGTGAGCATGACTCTAATGGTAAGCATTATTCTTGCCGCATGTTCTTCTGCCATAGGACAACCTCTCTTTCAAAAATTTTTCTTACACTATAGTATAACACAATAATAAATATCAATATTAAATATATGCTATAATATAAGCTGAGTCGAGAGAGGTGATTAAATGCTCGTGGGTAAAATTGAATTAATTCTTTATATTCCTGATAGTCACTCCCTGAAAGAAAAGAGGAGTGTATTAAAGAGCATCATAAGAAAAGTTCAAAATAAATTTAATGCGGCCATTGCAGAGGTTGACCATCAGGACAAATGGCAAAAGAGCACTTTGGGAATTGCTGTTGTAGGAGTAGACAACGCTCATGTAAATAGCCAGGTAGATACGATACTGAATTTTATAGATAGAAACTATAACTACACTCTAGGTGAGTGTCATGTTGAAATACTATGAAGTAAAAAGTTTATCTTTGGGGGTAAGGTAATTGGAACAGTTGTATTTAGCACTGCTTATATGTGTTTTAGCCTTTGTGGTGAACTTACCCATGGGTTTGTGGCGGTCGTCGGTTAAAAGATATTCTTTATCTTGGTTTGTGGCTATCCATTTAAGTATACCCTTGCTTTATAAAGTAAGAATTGCATTAGATTTTAATGATATAATCATACCCTTTTTGATTATTACAGCTATTTTTGGTCAGTTTGTGGGAGGAAAAATAAATTTGCAAAATGAACTTTTGGAAGAGGGATAATGGAAGGATAAGCAGGATAAGTTGTCTTTGTACAGAAATTTTAATAGACAACAATTTAAAGGGGGTAAAAGATTATGACAGAAAGACTATTTTCTGTTGAAGAGATTTTGACAGATGTGCCAGAGAAGGCTACCAAAAAGGTGTTTTATGAAAATGAGCGCCTAAATGGAGCAGTATGGTATGTTCCAGCAGGAGAAGAGCTACCTGCCCACTATCACCCGGAGACCGATGACGTTTGGGTAGTATTGCAGGGAAAAGGTGAATACTTTTTAGGAGATGGGAAAACTGCTCCTCTTGAAAAGGGGATGGTAGCAGTAGCAGCAAAGACAGAGATACACGGAATTAAAGCAACAGGAGATGAACCCCTTGTTTTTGTGGCTTTTGCAGCACCACTACCTGTGGAAATGATTAAAGTAGATAAATAGGAGGCCACATGGTTAGAAAGTATATGTGGTATAGCAAAGTGAACTTTAACAACTACAAAGACGCTTGGGAGCAAGCATTAGAGCTTTTTCAGGGGAGAACGCCAGAGGAAATATCCAAGTCCAGTGGGGCGCAATATGATGGTATGGTATTGCGCCTGCAAAGTTTAGGGCAAGAGCTAGAGGTATCCTATCCTAGTGGGCAGGTGTATTTTAGGGGTACAGACAAGAAGCCCATTTTTCCCTGGCAGTTGATGACACTAAATTACTTGGGCAGAGCTAGCGGGGTAGAGCTTAAAAATATCCCTATATCCTATCGGGAATTGGAGAGTGGAAATGTTTATTTCCCTGCACTTCAGCGAGATGCATTTATTCCTTTTGTTAAAAGAATACAAAAGGAAAGAGCCGATACTGTAAGGAATGCCTTTACTTATTTTTCTCCGGAAAGCAGAAACAAGGGAGATATATCTCTTGTGGTATGGGGGTTCCCTAGATTTTCCATTACCATAACATTGTGGCTTGCTGATGAAGAAATAGACGGCAACATAAACGTGCTTTTTGATAAGACTGCCAATCACTATATGCATACAGAGGATGTTGCTGTTTTTGTAGAAATGTTATTTCGCTTTATCAGATATGAATTATAACAAAAAGCCAGTGCCGATTAAAAATCTGCACTGGCTTTAAAATTAGTGACTATTCATTTGATAATCGAAGGTCGTTCACTAATTTGCTTTTAGTCTTTATATCAAAGGGCTTTTTTTCAATTTCTGAAAAAAGCCACTTTTTGTGGTCTGAATCTGTACAATATTTTTCCAGTTTCTCTAAGAACCAAATGATGTGTCTAATTTCATCTTCTATGATTTCAAAGAGTAGCTTTTGAACAGGGGCATAGGGGATTAACTCAATATGCCTTAAGTATTGCTCTATTGCCTCCAGTTCTGCAGTAATGTCAGCTCTTAATATATCGCAAACATCGTACTGGTAATTGACAAAGCTGCCGTCCCAGTAAGTACCTTCGGCGTCCCAAATACGAGGATCTATTCCAAATTCAGCTAGAACCTCGGCTAACTCCTCCATATGATGCATTTCTTCAATTGCAACATCTTCCAGTAGCTGGGCAACATCGCGCTCCTTCACTACGAAATAGTGGTGCAAATATTGCTTAGTAGCGGTAACTTCACTAACCCTTCCGGCGTAATCATCTAGTAGAAGATGAATATTTTTCTTGTGATGATGATGTGACATAAGATCCCTCCAAGTTTTTTAATTGTATTACTTGCTATATCATATGTAATTACATTTTGAATTGCGAACTAGATTCGTAGTTTTTTTAATTGTCATGAATATGAGGCTTTGCTATAATTGGTATAAGCTAGTATTAAAGGTGGGGTTAATAATGGCTAATCAGAAAAAAGAATCTGGGCTTCCAACCAATGAACAATTTTATCAAGAATTGGGGCAGCTTTACGAGGACACTGTAATAACTGTACAAATAGCAAAAGAGCCAACAGAAGTAGAAATGAAAAACTACACTAAAGAGGGATTGGCACTTTTATCCGGGTACTATCCTTCTGTAAGTGCTGCTGAGTTTAGAAAAATATTTGGACAGGTACAGGAGTTGCTAGATAAGTACAATCCTGAAGCTGCCCATCTAGACTTAGTAGAGTTATTGCCTTCTGATAAGGAGCTAGAAACAAAAATTGTCCAATTGTTAAAAGGGAATCCTATTGAAGAGGTATTTGACATGAGTAAGTGTCATAATTTCGTTAAGTTTGGAGTTCTCTTAACCTATGCTATAAAACCATTTTTAAAAGTTTATAGCGAATATATTGGGGACAAGTATCCGGCAAGCTCTTGGAAAAGGGGATATTGCCCAATTTGTGGTCATGGAGCTGCAATGGCAAAATTGGCAAAAGAGGAAGAAGGTAAGAGATATTTGTGGTGTCCGGCCTGCGAGTACCAGTGGAACTTTAAGCGCATTGGCTGCCCAAATTGTCTAGAAGAAAATCCCGATAAATTAGGTTACTTTCGAGTGCAAGACCAGGATGATGGATATAAAGTCAACGTGTGCTATAGCTGTAAAAGGTACATAAAGACTTATGATGAGCAAGGGAGAATTGCTCAGAAAAGAAATGAATTTATGGAAGAGAAAAAAACAGTACACCTGGATTATTTGGCAATTAGAGAGGGTTTTAAGCCCATTGAATAATTAGAAAGAGCAAGAGCACATGTATGATTGTGCTCTTTCTTTATTGGTGTTTTTCAATTAAGTGCTTCCAGTATCGTTCTGGCATAAAGTTTCTTTGAAGCTTTAGGTTTTTTCGTTCCTTGATAGAGATATGGTCGAAGTATTCCCTCCACAGTTTTTGGAATACAGTTTCCTCTTCTGAAAAATTTAATTCAACTAAAGGGGCCTCATGGGCGATAACCCAGCTAGTAGTGTCAAACAGGAGCATCTGGTTTCTTTTCAAATCATGAATTACCCACCTCTGATCAGAGAAACGGTTGGCAAAATGGGATGCGATTAAAGGCAAGATAAAATGGTCTGGTTCAATGGAGGAATAGTAAATACCGTTGTTGAGCTGTTGAAATCGAATTAAACCCAGCATGCGGTGCTTTTCCCTGCGAACTTTACTACTTGCCTGATGGATGGGATCAGTTTTAACCAATGTTGAACTTGCAAAGAGGTCTTTTTCAAAACTAGATTCCGCTACAATTTTGTCAGGTACTGCTGAATAGTAGCTGTAATAAACAGCTGTGAGGAAGCCTTCATAGCTACCGTCGTAAAGGTAGTACTGCACTTTAGATCACCACCTAGTATTAGTTGTCTAGGAAAGAAAAGATTGTGAGCTGTTCGTGGTTAGAACTTTTAGCCTTTATACTATTGGACATTAACTTGTTTTTTAAGAGATCCTCTCTAAATTTAGTCTGACCCCAATATTTTCCCTTACAAGTGATAAAATATTTAGCTCGCTTCAAAACAACACCTAAATTTTTCAAGTCATCAAAGCTGAGCCAATTGACTTTTCTAGCTGCTATAATCTTCATGACTGACTTGTGACCTATCCCAGGAATTCTTAATAGAGTATTCTTGTCTGCTCGATTAATTTCTACTGGGAAAATGTGAAGGTTTCTAAGTGCCCAGTTGGCCTTTGGATCAAGTTCTAAATCGAAATTAGGATGCGAACTATCCAATAACTCCCTTGCAGTAAAGCCGTAAAAGCGCAAGAGCCAGTCAGCCTGATAAAGTCGGTGCTCTCGCAATATAGGGGGCTCAGGGAGCATGGGTAAGTTTGGGTTAGTTGAAACAGGAACATATGCTGAGTAATAAACTCGCTTTAGCTTAAAGCCTTGATACAGCTTTTCTGATAAGCCCATAATGGTTAAATCCGTATCTGGTGTTGCTCCCACGATTAACTGAGTAGTTTGTCCTGCTGGGACAAATTTTGGTGCTTTTTTCAGGTGTTTCTTTTCTTCTTACCGATGAATTGCATGGGTTTTAGCACAGCTTCTTTTTTCTTTTGTGGAGCTAGTAAATTAAGACTTTTTTCTGAAGGCAACTCGATATTGCAGCTCAGCCGATCAACTAACTTGCCTGCTTCCGTGAGAAGTTGTGTATCAGCCCCGGGAATTGCCTTTAAGTGGATGTAGCCGTGGAAATTGTATTGGTTTCTCAGTTTTTTTATGGCAAGAACCATTTTTTCCATGGTGTAATTAGGGCTTTTAATTACTCCTGAACTCAAGAATAGTCCTTCAATGTAATTGCGCCTATAAAAATTTATTGTCAGGTCTGCTAGCTCATCTGGGGTAAAGCTAGCCCGGGGGATGTCATTGCTAGTTCGATTATAGCAGTATAGGCAGTCGTAAATACAGTAATTAGAAAAGAGTATTTTTAAAAGTGAAATGCACCTGCCATCATCAGACCAACTGTGGCAAATGCCGCTAGCTGCAGCATTACCTAATCCATTTTTATTTTGTCTAGAGCTACCGCTAGAGGAACAAGAAACATCGTATTTAGCAGCGTTAGCCAGTATTTTTAATTTATCGTGAATATCCAAATCAATCACTTCCCATAATACAATTAATGATATTATACCAAACATTAGTTCTGGTGCGCAAAGTTTTTTTGCATAAAATATTTAAATGCTTTAAAATAAATAATACAGAAAAATGCTTAGATAAAGGAGGTTTAATAAATGCAAGTTAAGGCTACAGATCTTCCTGGTGTTGGGAAAAAGTATACTATGGAGACAGCTGAGGGGCAAAGCTTTATAATTATTATTCACCATAGTGGGCATAGAGAGTTATATTTTATGGAAGAGTGTGATGATGATGAACCATGCTTCTCAGTGGATTTAAATGATGAAGAGGCGCGAAAAATCGGTGCTATTATGATGGGTGCTGATTATCAGCCTGTGGTAGATGAAAAAATGGAGATAGTAAGGAAAAATATTTTAATTGAATGGATTAAATTAAAAGCTGAAGCGCCCATTGCTAATATGAAATTGGGAGATGCAAAGATAAGGTCAAAGACAGGAGCAACAGTGATTGGAATTGAAAGAAATAAAGAAATTATAGGCAGTCCAGAAATAACTGAACTCTTGTTGCCAGGCGATATACTGATGGTAGTTGGAAAAAAGGATCAGATTAAAAAGTTTGAGCAACTGTGCTCAGGTAAAAGGGAGTAAATATTGATGGAACAGTTACCTTTTCTTTTGATTGGTGGCATAGGCTTAATAGTATTTTTTTTAATAGGGTACTTAGCTCAGAAGTTTAAGTTGCCATCAGTATTATTGTATATAATTATTGGTATTATACTTGCTGGCTTAGGAGTAATTAGTCACAGTAACGATGCGTTACATGTTGTAGCCGAGATAGGGATAGTATTACTATTTTTCCTACTAGGTTTAGAGTTTCCCTTGAAGCGAATGATGGAAATTTCAAAAAAAGTTTGGCCTGCCGGATTATTAGATGTATTTTTAAACGTGGGGATAACAGTGGGAATAGCACTGCTCTTTGATTTAAGTTTAATGGCAGCAATCTTAATTGGTTCAGTTACATATGCTACTAGTTCTTCTATAACAGCTAAAATGTTAGAGGAAAAAAAGCGTTTGGCTAACCCAGAAGCAGAATTTATTCTTGCATTGTTGATTTTTGAGGATTTGGTTGCACCAATATTAGTTTCTTTTTTAGCGGGTGTTTACGCTGGGGCTGAAGTGACAGCTTCATACATTGCAGTATTAATTTTAAAGATAGTACTAATGACTGTAGGAGCAGTTATAATTGGCTATTACGGGTTTAGAAAACTAGAGAATTTTATTGATAGGCATTTAGAAAGAGACTTTATGCCCTTATTTGCAATAGGAATAGCCTTCGCTTATGGAGGCTTGGCATTAGCCTTAGATTTATCTGAAGTCTTAGGTGCTTTTTTGGCGGGTGTAATGCTGTCAGAAACTAAGAAACAAAAACAACTGGAACATTTAATTTTACCTGTACGAAATATTACCTTGCCATTCTTTTTCTTTTGGTTTGGGACAAGTATTTCGTTAGGTGAAGGTGTTCCCATGATTCCATTACTTATCCTTATAACGGTATGGTCTATTGTTGGAAAGCTGGTAGTAGGAGTTGTAGGTGGTAAAATGTATGGTCTAAAGCGAAAAGTAGCGTTGAGGGCAGGTTTTTCTTTAGTTCAAAGAGGAGAATTTTCTGCTATTATCGCGGCTTTAGCTCCTCCACAATTGAGAATTTTTAGTGGTATCTACATTTTGATAACAGCTGTAATTGGAGTGTTTATGTTTGGGAAAGCACCTATTTGGGCAAAAAGTCTGAATGAACGGTTTAAGGCTAATGAATGATATCTTTAATAAGACCAAAAAGTACGCAATTATCCAGCACACGTGCATTTTTAAGAATAAAGTGGTAAACACTACATCTTAAAAGAGAAAAAGGTGTGGTGATTTCAATGACATTGATTTCGATTGGAATTTTTATTTTAGCCAGTGTACTTATTGGTCTTTTAGTTCCTAAGGAAAGAATTATCAGGTTTTTGCCCTTTGGTCTATGGGCGGGTTTGGGCCTGGGCCTTATAATGCTATATATAATGGTGGTTCTTTTAGGTACATGGCAATTTGCGCCTGGGTCACTAGTAATTGCGGGTATGCCCTTAGGGCTGGCCTTGATTTGGGTGCCATTAGAAATAGGGTATGCCCATTTCTTTCCTAGGAGCAATTCATTGTGGGTGTTCGCTGGTTATATAGTTGCGTTACCGTTGTTAGCAGGTATCTTTCACGCGGTGGCACTTATGTTTGGATATCTTCAGTATAACAACTGGAGCGTAACTTCTACAGTACTGGTCTCAGTCTTAATACACGGATTTCTGGCATATTACCTCTATAAATATCAATACAACCATAGCCTAAACTCCTTGTAAAAGGAGTTGTTTTTTGAATTTGTATTCCAAGGAAAAGTATTCTATAATAGGATTTAATAATTATGGAAGAGGGGATGTAATATGGCTAAATCATGTTCTTTTGATGTAGTTTCGGAAGTAGATTTACAAGAAGTGGACAACGCTGTTAATCAAGCCAACAAGGAATTAGCAACAAGATATGATTTTAAAAACTCTAAGTCTACGATAGAACTAGAGGGTGGGGAGATAAAGTTAGTCTCCGATGATGACCACAAGATTAAGAGTGTTATTGATGTATTGCAGAGCAAAATAATCAAAAGAGGTATTGAATTAAAATCTTTAGAATATGGTAAAGTAGAGCCTGCTTCTGGTGGACTGGTAAGGCAAAATATTACGGTCAAAGAGGGAATTTCCAAGGAGAAGGGCAAAGAGCTAGTGGCTGCTATTAAAAAACAGAAATTAAAGGTTCAGGCTCAGATTATGGATGATAAATTAAGAGTTACAGGGAAAAATAAAGATGACCTCCAAGAGGTAATTCAGTTTCTTAAAGCAAATGACTTTGATGTTCCGTTACAATTTAACAATTTTAGATCTTAAACTGAGAACTAGGCTAACCCCTAGTTCTTTATTTAGAAGAACAGGGAGGAAAGCTCAATGAGTGGTTTACTTCTGGCATTGCTTTTAAGCCTTTTAGCAGGGTTGGCTATATCTTTTCAGGGGACATTAAATACATTGTTAAGTAAGTCTGTTGGGATTTTAGAATCAACCTTAGTGGTACACCTTGTAGGATTTATGTTTGCAGCCGTACTTTTAGTGGTAGGTGTAGGTTCTGGTAGTATGGCGAAAATATGGGAGGCCCCCAAAATAAGTCTTACCGGAGGATTGCTGGGAGTAATAATTGTATCCAGTACAATTTTTGCCATCTCAAAGCTTGGAGTCTCATATGCCTTAGCTTTAGTAATTTTAGCTCAATTAATGGCTGCAGGAGCTATTGATCACTTTGGTCTTTTGGGTGTGGAGCAGACAGCCTTTACTTGGAAGCGTGCGCTAGGGGTTACAATAATAGTTGCGGGAGTATTTTTAATGAAAAAGTAAATAATAACCTTATGTGTAACACCTAACTTATCAGGAGGTTATAAGGTGAATCTACATGATGTGCTGAATAGGGCTATTGAAAACAATAGAAAGTGGTGTTCTAAAGGCAATGTTGCAACGTATATTCCAGAGTTAAGTAAAGCTAATCCGTGCGCTCTAGGTGTTTCTCTTTGTACCTGGGATGGCAAGATTATAACTGCAGGAGATTGTGATACTCCCTTTACGCTACAGAGTATTTCCAAAATATGCTCTTTAATTCTCGCTCTTCAAGACAATGGCCGAGAGAAGGTGTTTAGTAAAGTTGGGATGGAGCCTACTGGTGATCCATTTAACAGCATTGTAAAGCTTGAAACATTGGAGCCATCGCCGCCACTAAATCCAATGATTAATGCTGGAGCCATAGCGGTGACCAGCTTAATTAAGGGGTCCGATGTGGATGAGCGCTTAGAAAGGCTGTTAACTTTGATTAGAGCAATGGCGGACAACAATCAAATAGATGTGGATTGGGAAGTATACACCTCAGAAAGGGAAACGGGTAATCGCAACAGAGCAATGGCATACTTCTTAAAGGATATAGGAATTATAGATGGACAGGTTGAAGAAGCCCTAGATTTATACTTTAAGCAGTGCGCAATTAAAATAACCTGTCAGGACTTAGCTAGGATGGGTCTTACTTTAGCAACGCAAGGAATAGGACCATGTGGAGAAATAATTATTGATCCTGCTATAGCTAAATTGGCAAAAACCTTTATGGTTACTTGTGGTATGTACAATGCATCAGGAGAATTTGCTATTAGGGTTGGAATTCCCGCTAAAAGTGGTGTTAGTGGTAGTATCTTAGCAGCGGTTCCTCACCGGATGGGAATAGGAGTAATCGGACCTAGCTTAGACAAAAAGGGAAACAGTATAGCAGGAGTACACTTGTTAGAGGAGCTGTCGAGAGAAATGAAATTGAGTATTTTTTAACCGCTTTCTACCTGATTATTTGAGTAGAAAGCGGCTTTTGTATCGGTAACTAAAACTCTTCTACCATCTTTTTTACTACCCGCTTTAACCCGGGTTTCTTTACGGTTTTTCCTGTAGTTGAAATGCCAACTGCATCTAGGACAGGACAGTAACGAGTTACTCCCTCAGCTACCTTCATAGAACCTAAAGCCAAAAGAGTTGTTGAGTCTCTTCTTATGCCGTAGCCAACCATAAAAAGTCCACAGGCAATGCGAATATATTGATCTAAATCGCCTACATTTTTTTTCAAGTAGATCCCTCCTTTTTATCCTACCGTCAATAAAGCATTAATTTTTTTCCTGGACAAGCCAAGTTTTCATTACGCATATTTTATTGTTCCCGCAAAGTAAAGTGTGCTATACTATTTAAGATAATCTTTTGCCGCAAGTTTTGATAAGCAGTGGCTAAAGGAGTGTTATTAAGTTGATTTCTATTCAAGCAAAAGACATAAAAAAAAATTATGGCAGTGAGGTAATCTTGACTAAGGTTACCTTTTCACTTAATTATGGCGATAAGGCCGGTCTAGTGGGACCTAATGGGGCTGGGAAAACCACTTTATTCCGTTGTCTTATTGGCGAGGAGAGGGCAGATGGCGGGAAGACAATCTTGGGTTCTGGCATGAACTTAGGGTTTGTGGAACAAGATGTTAAGTTCGCAACTGAAGCCACATTGGAGGAAACTCTAATAAGTTCTTTTCAGCATATCATAGAGATGAGAAATAAGTTAAAGCAATTAGAAGAAGAGATGACGGCTCAGTCAGAGGATTTTAAAGCACTTGAAAAGACCATGGCTAAATATAGTTCACTTACAGAAGAATACGAACAAGCAGATGGATATGGAATAGAGGCCAAAGTTAGACAGGTTAGTTCAGGCCTTGGATTTGAACAGGCTGATTTGAAAAAGAGAGTAGAGTTATTTAGCGGCGGACAGAAGACGCGAATAAAATTGGGAAAACTGTTATTACAAGAGCCTACAGTGTTGTTGCTAGATGAACCTACAAACCACCTGGATCATGAGGCAGTAGAGTGGCTGGAAAATTTTCTTCGGGCATACAAGGGCACTGTTTTAGTTATTTCCCATGACAGATATTTTCTAGATCAATTTACGAACAAAATTCTAGAATTAGAATTCGGTAAAATAAACGCATTTAATGGCAACTATACTAGATATAGACAGCAGAAGAGTGAGCTGGAAGCCCAGCAATTAAAGGTATTTGATAAACAACAACAACATATAGCTAAGACAGAAGAGTATATAAATCGTTATCGGGCAGGAGTAAAATCAAAGCAGGCTCGGGGACGACAAAAGCAATTAGAAAAATTGGAGTTAGTAGATAAGCCTATGGCGGCAAGTACCCTTAACCCTTTTGAATTTGACATAAACCAAGCGTCAGGGCAGAGGGTAGTTGAACTAAAGGATATTGGACACAGCTTTGAGGGTGAAAAATATCTATTTCAAGGTGTTACAGGACTATTGCGTCAAGGGGAGAAGCTGGGGATTGTTGGACCAAATGGTGCAGGGAAAACTACACTACTAAAGATCATTATGGACAAGCTTCAGCCTACTAAAGGAGAGGTTGTCCACGGCAGTAGGGTGGATTTTGGCTATTATAGTCAACAACAGGAAGACTTAACTGAAACCAATACAATTATTCAGGAAGTGGTAAAAAAAACAGAGCTCACTGAGTACCAGGCTCAGGACGTATTAGGTCGGTTTTTATTTTCTGGGGAGGATGTATTCAAATTAGTTTCAGAGCTTAGTGGAGGGGAAAAGAGTCGACTGTGCTTGTTAAAGCTTTTCTTAAGCAAAGCAAACACTCTTGTTTTAGACGAGCCTACAAACCATCTGGACATACCAGCGAAAGAAGTGTTGGAAAGGGCGCTACAGGACTTTGCGGGGACAGTAATAATGATATCTCACGATAGATATTTCCTAGATCAGATAACCGATAAGATTTGGGAAATAAAAGATGAACGATTTGTAGAGTACTTAGGAAATTACACCGATTATCGTTGGAAGAAACAGCAACTATTGGAGTTGAAGGAGAAGGAACTGGCAGAGGTAAAAGCTAGGGAAGCGGAAAAGGGGAAGTTAAATCAAAAGAAGGAGAAGGAAAAACAAAAAAAAGCTAGAGCTGAAAAGAAGCAGCAGAGTCAGTTGGAAGAAGAGATATCAGACTTAGAGTCTAAATTAAATGCAATCGGCGAAGAGCTTGCTCAGCCTGAGACTTACAGTGATCCTGACAAAGCGCGAGAGCTCAATTTACGGTATAAGGACTTAGAAAATGAAATAGCTGAAAAGTATTCCCAGTGGGAAGAACTAATAGAATGAAATAACCCCTGAAGACAATAGTTTGTCTTTCAGGGGTTTAGTGTTTAGATACCCAGTGCTGAACGCTTACTCTCTATATGAGCTACGATAGCTTGAGCTGCTTCTTGTGGATTATCTCCAATTGCAATTTTTCCTCCTGTAATGGCTTCCACATCTTCAGTTAAGAGTTTAACTAAATCAGGACCACCTGTTACAGGGGGTGTAGGCGATAGATGAGTGTAAAGGCCGTAAGCTAAGGCAAATATACCATCAATTGTTGCCTTTTGCTCTAAATACTGAGGTGCACTTACTGCCACTGGTAAAGCAGAAGTGTCCGTGCCTAAGGCATTAGCCACGGCAGTTACCAACATGGATACTCTTCCTGTGTCTGTACATGTTCCAAAGGGCAGTACGGGTGGAATACATAGGGAGTTACAAACTTCTTTTAAGCCATCGCCAGCTAAGTCTATAGCTGTCTTATTTGTCATCCCTGCCACTTCTAAGCCATGACAGCCACATCCCCCAGCTTAAAATGTTCTTAATTTATGTACCTATTGTTTCCAAAATTGATAAATATATTTATAAATGAATATGTTTTCTTTGGAGAGTCTAAGAATATAGGCAGGTCTGTTTCATTTTGGTGTAGAAATATATGTAAGTAGGTGGCAATACATAGAATGGAGGATGTAAATGAAGTTTTATAAAGAGTTTTCAAATCATTATGATCACATTTTCCCCCCTGGGTCTGCCCAGTTGAAATTTGTGGAAAAGAAGATAGGGGATATTTTCAATCACAAAGTGGCAATCCTAGATGTGGGCAGTGCCACAGGAGGTTATTCCCAGGAGTTAGCTCAAAAGGGATATTCGGTTACGGGAATAGATTTAAGTGAAGAAATGATTGATATAGCTAAAGAGAAGGCAGGAGACATAGCTGAATTTTATGTTGCGGATATGAAGGAGTTAGAGCGCTTTTACGGGCAATATGATGCTCTATTATGTCTAGGCAATACACTACCCCACTTAACAACTGAGGAAGAGGTAGTTAAAGCTTTAGAAGAGTTTTATCAGGTGCTAGGTACAGTTGGGATAGCTATCATCCAATTGGTGAACTATGATCGAATTCTGAAACACAGAATTGACAGATTAGATACTATTGAAGGTGAACAGGCATCGCTGGTGAGGAAATATTCGTATAGAGATGACGGTTTAATTGATTTTAATACTGTGCTCAAACTAAATAATGGTGAAGAATTTAATAACACTGTGCCACTAAACCCCATAGTTAGGGAGGATTTAACTAAATACCTCAAGAGTGCAGGGTTCAAGAATGTGAATTACTACGGCAATTTTGCAGGTGGAGCACACAATGATGAAGCCCATGCCACAATTGTGGTAGCCAAAAAGCTACCAAAATAAATATATTTCAATCTAAAGGGGGAGATTTTATTGGAAAATAAGAAGTGGAGATGTGTCGTATGCGGATATGTTCATACGGGGCCCACGCCGCCGGATGAATGCCCTATTTGTAAGGCTGGTCCAGAGGCCTTTGAATTAATTGATACCGGGGCTGATGACATGGATCAGGAATTAAAAAAGAAAATCCAGAGATCCCTATTCAAAATTTCCTACGGTTTATATGTGGTAGGGTCAAAGAGTGGAGACAAGATTAATGCCCAATTGTGTAACACATTTTTTCAAATAACCAGTGACCCACTGCGGGTATTAGTTGCGTTAAATAAGAATAATCTCACTAATAAGTATGTGAATGAAAGTGGGATTTATACGGTAAGTGTACTGGGTAAGCAAGGACACGATTTGGTAAAGCGGTTTGGATATCAATCTGGACACAAAGTGGATAAATTTACAGAGTTTAACTATAAAGTAGGAGAAACCGGTGGACCTATCGTGGAAAAAGGTTGTATTGCCTATTACGAATGCAAGGTTTTACCTGATAAAGTAACTGATGCAGGAACTCATACTATGTTTTTGGCAGATGTAGTTGCAGGCGATGTTATAGCTGATGAAGAGCCCATGACTTATGCCTATTACAGGGAGACGAGATAATAAAGTGACTAAAGAAGATAAGTGGATTGAAGAGATTTTAACAGAATTAGAGCGTTTATACCCAAATCCTAGACCTGCCCTTAACTTTAGCAACTCATTTGAGTTGTTAGTGGCAGTTGCTTTGAGTGCTCAATGTACTGATGAGCGAGTCAATAAAGTGACTTCTAGACTGTTTCAAAAGGTGAAAGAACCGAAGGATTTAGCGTTTGCAGATCAGGGTCAATTAGCTGATGAGATTAGGGAATGTGGCCTATTTAGAAATAAGAGTAAGAACTTGAAGTTGATGGGCCAGATGCTTATGGATAAATGGGATGGAAAAATTCCCGAGGCTAGACAAGAGCTTGAGCAGTTACCTGGAGTGGGGAGAAAGACAGCAAACGTTGTAATCAGCAACGCCTTTGGTATTCCGGCAATTGCTGTAGATACTCATGTGCATAGAGTGGCTAATCGCTTAAAATTAGCAAAGAGCAATAATGTTGAGGAGACGGAAAAACAATTAGAAGTAGTTATCCCCAGAGAAAAGTGGACAAATGCTCATCACTGGCTTATTTTTCATGGACGCAATGTTTGTAAGGCTAGAAAGCCTGAGTGTGAACAATGTACTATAAGCCATCTATGTCCTAGTAGTCAGCTCCCGGACACGGTGTTGCATCCATTGTAGGTGCAGTTCCTCATCGATCAAGTGTTTCCAAAGGGCATCTTTAATAGTGGGATCATTGACAGAGCGAATAAATTTCTTATAATCTCTAATGGCCATTCGCTCCCCCAGCATATTAATTCTCAAATAGTTTTTCACATCGGTATGACCTGCAATAGCTTGCCCGCCTAACCTAACAAATTCACCTAAAAAAAATCCAGAATACTCTACATAGGGCTTTGGCTTAGAGTCAAAGCTCTTAATTATTTTTGTTATGGTATTTACGTGCTCCTGCTCTATTTCAGCAAAACGGTCTAGATATCTGCGCAAATAAGGATCATCTGTAGATTTGCTTTGACTACCGTACAACTCAACCTGCTGCTTTTCTAGTAGCAAGAACCAATTCAGGCTATTCAATATTTGCTTCCGATTCATTTTCACACCTCGCATATACAGTTCTTGTTTAGTATTGGTATTAATCTGGAATACCATACTTAAATGGGGGAAAGCTAGTAATATTAACGGCAGAAAAAGGGGAAGAGGGTAGAATATGAGAGATAAGTTTGATGCTATAGTTGTAGGAGCTGGCCCAGCGGGATCATCGGCAGCTATGATTATGGCCCAAAAGGGAATGTCGGTGGCACTGTTAGAGCGAGGTGACTACCCAGGGAGCAAAAACGTCTTTGGAGGAGCAATATACTCAGAACCTACTGCGGAAATAGTACCCGCCTTTTGGAAAGAAGCTCCACTGGAAAGAGCTATTGTAAATGATCAAGTATGGCTATTGGAGCGGGAATCTGCAGTGAAAGTTAGTTTTACTGGGTTGCGCTTTGCCAAAGAGCCCTATAATAAATTTAGTGTTTTGAGAAGTAAGTTTGACAATTGGTTGGCAAAGAAAGCTCAGGAAGACGGTGCACAACTATTTAACAATACGCTTGTTAAAGATTTAGTTATGGAGAAAAAACTAATAGGCAAGGGTAAGGTTAATGGGGTCAAGCTAGACACAGGAGAAGTTATGCTAGCTGATGTAGTTATATTAGCGGAGGGAGTTAACGCGTTTTTAACAAAGAAAGCTGGTCTTAGATCTGATATTCCCGCTGACACACTAACCCTTTATGTAAAAGAAATTATTGGGTTGCCCTCGGAAAAAATAGAAGAGAGATTCCAGCTAGAAAAGGGCGAGGGAAGCACTATTGGAATGATTGGTTACCCGGGTGCTGGTGCAATGGGCAAAGCGGGAATATGGACAAATAAGGATACCATATCCTTCAATTGGGGAGTATACCTGAATCAAATTGTGGAAAAGGGCTTTAATACCTTAGAAATGTTTCAGCGAACCAAGGAGCATCCGCTAATAAAACGCCTATTGGCTGGGGGAGAGACACTGGAATACATGGCCCACCTGATACCAAAGGGAGGTTACAAGTTTGTCCCTAAGCTATATACAGATGGATTGATGGTAGCAGGAGATGCAGCAGTTATGATCAGTGGGCGTAGGGGCAGTGACTTGGCAATGCTATCTGGAAAGATGGCAGCTGAGGTGGCTGTACAAGCTAAGGCAAAAAGTGATTTTTCAGAGAAAACACTGTCCAGCTATGCAACAAAGCTTAACAATAGCTTTTTTATGAAAGATATTAAGGGCAGTCCCGACAAGACTAAGTACTATAAGGAAAACCCGGATACTGACTATTTAGTGAGCAACACAGCTAACGAACTGGCTTATCGGTTTTTTACAGAGGATATGTCCACAGACAAGGAGAAATATAAGCAGCTCATGGATATAGTGAAGAGTAAGCAGAACCCTGTGAAAACAATTTCGGATATTTATTACGGATACAAGTATTGGGGGCTGTTCTAATGACTAAATTGAGAATGGTAAATGATGTTATAGATCTAGTAAAGATAAAGCCTGACAGTAAGTCCCATATCTCTATTAAGGATAAGACTACTTGTTTTAAAAAGTGTAAAGACAAACCCTGTACGTACTTTTGTCCTACCCAGGTGTATAGCTGGAGCGGTCGTGAAATTAAAATAGATTATGCCCGATGCATTGAATGTGGAGCTAGTGTCATGGGTTGCCCCTATGGAAACATAGACTGGTTCTTTCCTAGATCTGGATACGGAATTTCTTACAGATATTAACTTAATATTTTTAGATAGTGTAAGCTTGACAAAATCCCCACCTTCGTTTATAACTTTGTTAGAAGGAGGGGATAAGGAATGCCAAGATACGAATATAGATGTAAAAAATGTGGAAAATTTGAGCTAAACCAAAAAATATCAGAAGAACCCCTAAAAGAGTGCCCGAAATGTGGTGATGAGGCTAGTCGCATCATCTCTGGAGGCGCTGGTGTGGTTTATAAAGGCTCAGGTTTTTACACTACGGATTCTAAGAATAGCAAGTCAGAGTGCAATACAGGTGGTTGTGGCGGCAGTTGCAGTTTTGAAATGGGTAAATAGTCCTCTCGTATAGAGGGCTTTTTATTTTTTGAGGTGAAAAGGATGAGTGAATTAAAAGAAAAAATTAAAATTAAGGCTAGGGAACAGGGTTTTGACCTGATCGCTGTTATTTCTCCTAAGCCAATAGAGGGGTGGAGTGACAAAATAGGGGAGCTACAAGCTTCTTGTTATCTCACCTCTTTTTTAGGCAATGAGGCAGGGAAAAGGGGCAACCCTAGGGAACTGATGGCTTCAGTAAAATCCATTATAATGTTAGGTCTGGCTCATGATGATAGGGAAAAAGCAGATCTTTTTCCCGGGGAAGGCAGACTTGCCCAAGGTATGGGTGGTATAGATTATCACAGGCTGCTCTATGAGAAGATTGGGGCGTTAATCAAGGATATGGAGCCCATAGTACCTGAGGATTTTCAGTATAAGACATTTGTAGATGACAAACCTATTGCAGAGAAAGCCTTGGCTGTGCGAGCAGGCTTTGGTTTTATAGGGAAGAACAGCCTTTTAATTAATGAGAAACTAGGATCCCATCTATATATTGGTGGTGTACTAACTAATATAGATCTGCCTGCTGATGATTTGGATGACTGGGCGCTGTTCAGTAGCTGTGGTCAGTGCGATAAATGCATGAGGACATGTCCAACTGGTGCTATTGTGGAGCCTGGAGTTATTGATACCAATAGATGCTTGGCCCAGGTTGCACAGCTAAAGGGAATAATGCCTGAAGAGTACAGAAACAAGATGGGATATACTCTTTATGGTTGTGACTTGTGTCAGCGTTCGTGTCCTCATAATGCCAGTGGAAAAGGTTTTAATGAGAGCAAGAATGTGTACAACTTGATGGAGATAGTAGAGATGGATAATAAAAGGTTTAAAGAAACCCTTGGTAAAACTGCGGCAGGGTGGCGCGGTAGAACTACACTGCAGAGAAATGCCATTATAGCCCTGGGGAATTGGGGGCATGAGCAAGCCATTCCCGTGTTGACCAAGGCGCTCAATGATCAGCGAGAGGTAATTCGTCACCATGCAAAATGGGCACTAGATCAGATAAAGGTAAAAAAGAACACATGAATCTAAAACGCTGTCTTAATGCACTAAAAGAGAAAGAACCCATATATTATTAGGGTTCTTTCTTTTAGGCTATTGATTTTGTTTTTTAGTGTAGTTTAACAGGCCACCTGCTTTAATAATATCCTTTTGTCTGGAACTAAGTTCGTGGGCAACTTGGAATGTTTCACCCTTGTCTGTAGTAACTGTCAAAGTGCTGTTGTCAAGCTGGGCGACTATATTGTCTATATTAAGTGTATTGTCTTGGTTTATTTTGTCATAATCACCTTCATCCACAAAGGTCAGTGGTAAAATTCCAAAGTTAATTAGATTAGCCTTGTGGATTCTGGCAAAGGATTTAACTATAACCGCTTTAATACCTAGGTACATGGGTGCTAAAGCTGCGTGCTCCCTGCTAGAGCCTTGACCGTAGTTGTGCCCACCTACAATAAAACCACCGTCGTTTTCCTTTGCGCGAGCTGAAAACTGCTCGTCTACACTGGAAAAGACGTATTGAGAGATAGCAGGTATATTAGAACGCAGGGGTAAGATCTTTGCTCCCGCTGGCATAATGTGATCTGTGGTGATATTGTCCTCTAGTTTCAAAAGAGCTTTCCCGGATAAACTTGCTGGTAGTGCTTCATTAACTGGTAAAGGCTGAATATTTGGGCCTCTGACAATTTCAACTGCCTCTGGGTTATCGTTAGGTTCAATTACCATTGAATCATCAATTTTAAATTGAATGGGCATTTCCACGACAGCAGAAACACTAATGTCTCTTGGATCTGTTAGCACGCCTTCTAGCGCTGTAGCAGCTGCAACTTCGGGACTAGCTAAATAAACTTGAGCATCTTTTGTTCCGCTGCGCCCTGGGAAATTTCTGTTAAAAGTTCGAACAGAAACTGCGTTAGTTGATGGAGATTGGCCCATACCAATACAGGGACCACACGCTGATTCGAGAATTCTAGCTCCTGCTGCAATCATATCTGCAAGAGCGCCATTTTCGGCAAGCATTGAGAATACTTGCTTAGATCCAGGAGCAATCACCAAGCTCACTTCTGGATGAACTGTTTTTCCTTTTAGCACTTTGGCCACTCGCATCAAATCTGAATAAGAGGAATTGGTACAGCTACCAATGGCAACTTGATCTACCTTAATCTTGCCCACTTCTTCAACAGTAGCCACTGCATCAGGACTGTGGGGCTTGGCCACCATAGGTGCTAAAGCATCTAAATCTATTTCAACAACTTCATCGTAAGTGGCGTTATCATCTGCTTGGAGCTCAGTCCAGTCGCTCTCTCTATTTTGAGCTTTTAAGAATTCCTTAGTAACCTCATCGCTCGGGAAAATTGAAGTTGTGGCTCCTAGTTCAGCCCCCATGTTAGTAATGGTAGCTCTTTCGGGAACTGAGAGAGTTTTTACTCCTGGGCCGGAATATTCAATCACCCTACCTACGCCACCTTTAACAGATAAGCGCTTTAATACTTCTAAAATGATGTCCTTAGCTGAAACCCAAGGCTGAAGCTTTCCCTTGAGAATGACATTTACAACTTTGGGCATATTTAAGTAGAAAGGGCCGCCTGCCATGGCAACAGCAACGTCTAGTCCACCAGCACCCATGGCCATCATTCCAATTCCACCGCCTGTAGGTGTATGGCTGTCAGAGCCTAAAAGGGTTTTGCCCGGCTTGCCAAAGCGCTCTAAGTGAACTTGGTGGCAAATTCCGTTACCCGGTTTTGAGAATTTAACTCCGTGTTTAGCAGCAACAGTCTGTAGATACTTGTGATCGTCTGCATTCTCAAAACCAGTTTGAAGAGTGTTATGATCCACGTAACTTACAGAAAGTTCAGTTTTCACCTGCGGGACATCCATTGCTTCAAACTGCAGGTAAGCCATTGTGCCAGTTGCATCTTGAGTTAGTGTTTGATCAATCTTTATACCTATTTCAGAATTAGGAGTTATTGATCCAGACAACAAGTGATTTTCAAGAATTTTTTCAACAATATTTTTCCCCATTAAGCGTAAACCTCCTTATAAACTTCTTTATTCTTATTAATGTATCAGAAAAGAAATATAGTGTCAATTTTACCATTGCACAAAGAACTGCTAAGTGGTAAATTAGTATTTATATAAAAAATTATATCAGCAAAAGGCGGAGGTATCAGAATGGAAAAATTCGTAAAAGAAGTGCTAATTTCAGAGGAAGAGATTAGGGAGAAAACAAAGGAATTAGGCCAACAGATTTCTAAGGATTATGAGGGTAAGGATATTCTGTTGTTGTGTATATTAAAAGGTGGCATCATGTTTATGACGGAACTGTCAAAGCATATAGATGTGCCTGTTGAATTTGATTTTATGGTAGTATCAAGTTACGGGAACGAGTTAAAGTCATCGGGCGAAGTAAAAATAATCAAAGACTTAGATCAGAGTATCAAGGACAAGCATGTGCTAATTGTAGAAGATATTATTGATACGGGATTAACTTTAAATTACTTATGTGATTACTTAAAAGGAAGAGGGCCGGCTAGCATAAAGATATGCACTCTTTTAGATAAACCAGAAGGAAGAGAAAACCCAATAGAGGTTGATTACATTGGATATTCTATCCCTAACAAATTTGTTGTGGGGTATGGCTTAGACTTTGAGGAGTACTATCGCAATGTACCTTATATTTTTGTGCCTAATCCTGAAGAGGATCCTAGAAAGCGGGGTTCGAAGTAGGAGATGTTTAACATTGTACTTGTGGAGCCGGAAATACCACAAAATACTGGTAATGTTGTGAGAACCTGTGCTGCCACCGGATGTAATTTACATTTAGTTCGGCCACTAGGTTTTTCTGTGGAGGACAAATATTTAAAGCGAGCAGGCTTAGACTATTGGCACATGGCCAAGACCGAGTATTATGACAGTTTAGAGGAGTTAGTAAAGAAATACCCACAAAGCAACTTCTACTATGCATCAACTAAGGCAAAAAATAGCTATGCGGATCAAACATATCAAAGAGGAGACTTTTTTGTTTTTGGCAAGGAGACAGCCGGTTTGCCTGAAGAAGTAATAGAGGAGAATAGGGACAATTGTATTAGATTGCCAATGAAAGCTGATTCTAGATCACTGAATTTAGCTAATTCTGTGGCAATTGTCACCTATGAAGCTTTGCGTCAAATTGGATTTCCGGATTTGACATAGTAGCATCCCAAAGCTATCCTGTGGATACAGCAGTATTTATGAGTAAGCAATGGATATTTCGGCAAAAGCTATTATATAACACTGAATACATAGTGGCACTGTATCATATCTAGTTTGAGGCAAGGCTACTTTTATGTTAAAATAAAAATACATTTGAGCACAATAAATAAGAATTTCAGAGATTATTATGGGGATTAAAGTTTTAGGTTTGACAGAAAATAACACTAAAATTTTAATCTTTTTTTGTACAATTTTTTAAAGAAAAAATAAGGAGGAAAATATTTTATATGCAAAGATCTTATAAAGAAATACCTATGTGGAGTGATGTGAAAGAGGAAGAATGGAATGATTGGAAGTGGCAATTGAGAAACCGAATTACTACAGTAGAAGAACTGAAAGAAGTAATTAACCTAACGGAAGAAGAGGAAGAGGGAATTAAGCAGGCGCTAGAAAACCTTCGTATGGCAATTACCCCGTACTATACTACATTGATGGATCCAGAAAACCCAAACTGTCCTATCAGAAAGCAAGCTGTTCCAATTTCGCTAGAATTACAAGAGGTTAACTGCGATATGGAAGACCCGCTACACGAGGAAGCGGATTCACCGGTACCTGGCATTACTCATCGCTATCCTGATAGAGTTCTGTTATTAGTAACAGATCAGTGTTCCATGTACTGTCGCCACTGTACCAGAAGGCGAATGGCTGGAACTACAGATAAGGCCCTGCCAACAAGTCAGATTGACAGTGCTCTTGAATATATAAAGAAGAATAAAGAAATTCGGGATGTACTAATATCTGGTGGAGACAGTTTATTAATCTCTGATGATATGATTGAATATATCTTAGATCAGTTGAGAAAAATTAAGCACGTGGAAATTATAAGGTTTGGCTCTAGAACGCCTGTTGTACTGCCTCAGAGGATAACCCCTAAATTAGTTGAGATTATCACTAAATATCACCCTGTGTGGCTTAATACCCATTTCAACCATCCACAAGAGATAACTGAAGAGGCAAAAAAGGCCTGTGAAATTATGGCTAATGCAGGAATGCCTTTGGGAAATCAATCTGTTTTACTTAAAGGTGTAAATGATTGCGCTTATATTATGAAAGATCTAGTGCACAAGCTAGTTAGAATGAGGATTAGACCCTACTACCTATATCAGTGCGACTTATCTCAAGGAATAGAGCACTTTAGGACATCTGTGGCTAAGGGAATAGAGATTATTGAATTGCTGCGCGGCCATACTTCTGGTTTTGCTGTTCCAACCTATGTGGTAGATGCGCCGGGAGGCGGTGGAAAGATTCCAGTAGGACCTCAATATCTGATCTCTCAGTCAGATGACAAGGTTATATTGCGAAATTATGAAGGTGTAATTTGTGCTTACACAGAACCAGCAGACAAGCAAAGTCAATGTAATGATTGCGAGGAGTGCCATGACCATAGAGAGAAGCCTTATACTGGAATTGAGAAATTATTTGCTGAGAAAAAAATTAGCTTAGTTCCAAAAGGCAATCTAAGAACAAAGAAACGAGAAAGCTTTTAAGGGAAAAACAGTTGAACTGTCAGAATAAGTAGTGGTACAATCAAATAATGAATCAAAATGGCAGGGTATAATGGTTAATTAAAACAACTCACCTTGGTTATATTATTAGCGGAGGTGGGTTTAATGACAAAGAATAAAAAAAGTAAAAAAGATCCGTTAGCAATAAAAACTTATAATGACAAAGTTAAAATTGAGATAGCTGAAGAATTAGGCCTAATAGAAAAAATTAAAGAAAGAGGTTGGGGCGATTTAAGCGCTTCAGAAACTGGAAGAATTGGAGGCCTAATGACTAAAAGGCTAAGAGAAAGCCAGGGAGAGAATTAGCAAATCTGTAGGAATACACTTGCCAAATATAACATCGTGTTATAATATAGTCCTGTAAGAAAGATAGGGTGGTGAGTTGAGTGGCAACAAAACATAGAAAAATTATTGAGTACATATCTAAATTAGATATTGGAACTAAGGTCTCAGTACGGCAACTGGCTAAAGAACTTGATGTGAGTGAGGGGACCGCTTACAGGGCAATAAAAGAAGCAGAAAAAGAGGGCTTTGTTAGTTCTATTCCCAAAGTGGGAACCATTCGAATTGAAAAAGAAGAAGAAAAGAGAATTGAGGACCTTACAATAAGAGAGCTTGCTACAATTGTGGAAGGAATAGTCGTAGCGGGAGAAAATAATATGGACTGGATTCCAAATAAATTTTTAATTGGGGCCATGTCTGAAGATAATTCCTTTCGCTTCATCGAAGAGGGATCTTTACTAATAGTAGGAGATAGATCTAATATTCAACGTAAATCCATTGAAGTGGGGGCAGCTTTGATGGTTTCTGGAGGTTTTGAAGTAGAAAAAGAGGTTGTAGAATTGGCAAAAGAAAAGAATATACCAGTTATCACCTCCCCTTATGACACATTTGCCCTCACGTCGATGATTAACAAATCTATTTATGATAAACTTGAAGAAAAAGAATTAATTTTAGTTGAGGATATCATGGTAGACGAAGTAGACTATCTTCCTAGCACTGGAAGAATTCAAGACTGGCATGAATTATCAAGTGCCACTAGCCATAGCAGATTTCCTGTTGTGGATGAAGAGAATAAAGTTGTTGGCATTGTAAGTGCTGTGGATGTAGCTGGTAAAGAGCTAGATACGGGTATTGATACAGTTATGACTAAAAAGGTTATCACTACTGAAAAACACGTATCTGTTACTCATTTATCTCGAATTATGGTTTGGGACGGATTAGATGTAGTTCCGGTAGTGGAAAAAGGCCGATTAGTTGGTCTTGTGAGCAGACAAGATATTATTGAGGCCTTTCAAGTAATTCAAAAGCAACCTCATTTTGGTGAAACTGTAGATAACATAATCATCAGTGGATTCAAGTATGATGAGAGATGTGATAAGGGGCATCAAATAGTGGGAACTATTACCCAATTTATGTCCAATGAATTTGGAACGGCTAGTGTGGGTACTATATCTTCAATTGTTAACACGGCAGCCTATGTAGCAATTAGAAGACAGTTGCGAATGGATACTATCACAGATAGTGTATATATTAACCAATTGATACCCATTCCGGTTAACAGTCAGGTTCATGCAGTATCAAAAATAATTTATTTAGAGAAAAAGACATGTAAAGTGGATGTAGAGCTTTATGTCAATGAAAAAATGGCAGTGAAAGCAGTCTTGACTGCTAGACTTGCTAAATACAATAAGTAGAATGGCAATATGAAGAGAGTTGCGGGTAGTATTAAGCAACTCTCTTTATTGTTCACTCTGCTCTCTTTCACTAGATTTTTCTACTTCTACAAACATCATTACTTTTTCTGATATTAAGGGGCCTCTAGTTACTGTGAGGGTGTAAGTAGTATCTTCTACAATAACTTTTCTATTATGAACAATATTGGCTATTAGAATAGGGTCTAAGGTATTTACTTCTTTACCCCAGATATCGGAAAGCATATCTCCCACCTTTTTTTCCAGAGACATCTTTGTGAACTCATCTTCATCCTTTTCGTTTTTAAAGCGAATGTGAATTTGCATATCACTTACAACATATTTTTGCTGTGTCTTTAGACTTTCCTCCATAGTTCGCAGTTGGGTTTCTTTTGTATCTAATTCTCCTTGAAGGCGTTCGTTATGGCTCATCAAATAATCAATTTTTCCACCTACCCACCATGTGACCAATCCTGATCCTACCAGTACACCAATAGCAAAAGCCGCAAAAAGTCTTCTTTTCATCTTCCACCTGCCAGTGTTGTCACTAAGTATTCCCCCACTTGAGCACCAAGAAAAGCACTGATGATAAAAACAACTTGCTTAGCTAAATCTAGTAGTTTGCCTTCAAAAATTCCCAACTCTAAAACTTCAAAAGCTGTAAAAGTTCCACCAATAGCGGCCACCATAGCCCAGATTTTTATTTCATTGGCCAATTTAATCATAGTTTTCACAGGAGGATTAGAGGTGAAAAGAGCTGCAATAGAGCCAATTAGTGCAGCACCCATAACCACTCCCAGGGAAGTGAAAAAAATAAGTAAAAGCTTGTGAGGAAAATTTTCCATAGCTACCCCTCCAATGCTGTGAGCCTTGATAATATATTTATATGAGGGGTTTTCAGCTCTAGTACAAGAGGAAAGACAATAAAAGGGAAAAATCGAAAAAGGGAATTAAGCTTATGGTGTTGAATTATTTAGGTGAGTTTGGCGGAGGTGTAAATATGAGCGCAGAATTTGTCCATTTACATAATCACACCGAATTTAGCCTACTAGATGGTTCGGCTAGAATAAAAGCGTTAGTAGAGGCTGCAGTAAACAACAACATGCCAGCTATAGCTATAACAGATCACGGTGTAATGTATGGTGTAATAGATTTTTATAAGGCAGCTGTAGAGAGAGGAATAAAGCCAATCATTGGCTGTGAAGTATATGTGGCTCCTAGAACTAGATTTGATAAAGAACCCAGAAAAGACGAGAACCAATTTCACTTAGTTCTATTAGCTAAAAATAAAACAGGATACGAGAATCTTTTAAAGCTTGTGTCGGCAGGATTCACAGAGGGTTTTTATTATAAGCCTCGAGTGGACAAGGAAATACTTAAAAAATACTCAGAAGGGCTGATCGCCTTAAGTGGTTGCATGGCCGGGGAAATATCCAGGCTAATTTTGAATGATAACTTAAAAGAGGCAGAAGAACTGGCTAAGTTTTATAACCAGGTTTATGGGCAAGAGAATTTTTATTTAGAACTACAGGACCATGGTATTGAGGGACAACAATTAATTAATAGACACTTGCTTGAAATGAGTAAAAGGTTGGGGATACCTACTGTAGCAACTAACGATGTTCACTACATTAAGCGAAAGGAACAGGAGATCCACGATGTCTTGCTTTGTATTCAGACAGGCAAAACCCTTGCCGATGAAAACAGGATGAGGTTTGGGACTTCTGAATTTTACCTGAAAACCCGGGAAGAAATGGAACTTCTGTTTGGAGAGTACAGAGAAGCACTAGATAATTCTTTAAAGATAGCAGAGAAGTGTAATCTCCAATTGAATTTTGATGAGTTTCATCTGCCATATTATGAAATTCCAAAAGAGCACAGTGTAGATTCTTATCTTAGAAAAATGTGCTTTGATAGAGCTAAGAGTTGCTATAAACAAATTGAAGGCAAGGTACGAGAGAGATTAGATTATGAATTAAAAGTAATTAAAGATATGGGCTACTCAGACTACTTTCTCATAGTGCAGGATTTTGTAAACTATGCCAAGGAGAAGGGGATTTTAGTCGGTCCTGGCAGAGGTTCGGCAGCAGGAAGTATAGTGGCATACGTGCTAGGGATTACAAATATCGATCCGTTAAAGTACAACTTACTATTTGAACGTTTTCTAAACCCCGAACGAGTTAGCATGCCCGATATTGATATCGACTTTTGCTTCGAGAGAAGAGGGGAGGTTATCGACTATGTTGTGAATAAGTATGGTTCTGACAAGGTGGCCCAGATAATAACCTTTGGAACTATGGCTGCAAGAGCTGCTGTGAGAGATGTGGGGAGGGTAATGAATGTTCCTTTGCCCCAGGTGGATAAAGTAGCCAAGATGATTCCCAATGAGTTAGGGGTGACCATTGAAAAAGCCCTAAAAGTTAACCGAGAGTTAGTAGATGCCTGCGAAGTTGATGCTCAGATTAAAAAACTTATCGAAAACGCAAGAGCACTAGAGGGTATTCAACGACATGCTTCTACTCATGCAGCAGGGATAGTTATATCCAAAGAGGAGTTGACTAGGTATGTACCCCTGCAAAGGACTGCTGATGACTTCGTGGTCACTCAATATGCCAAAGATCAGGTTGAAGACATAGGGCTTTTGAAAATGGATATCTTAGGTTTGAGGACACTCACTGTAATTGGAAATGCTCTGAAGATAATAAAAAAGGTACACGGTAAAGAAATTGACATAGAAGAAATTTCCCTAGATGATAAAGCAACCTATGATTTGTTAAGTAGAGCTAATACGGCAGGGGTATTCCAATTAGAGAGCTCTGGTTTGAGAGCTATCTTAAAAGAACTAAAGCCCTCACACTTAGAAGATATTATCGCTTTAGTGGCCTTATATCGCCCAGGCCCCTTGGGCAGTGGCATGGTGGACGATTTTATTGCTAGAAAGCACGGGAAAAAAGAAGCTAGTTACCTTCACCCAAAGCTCGAGCCCATTTTAAAAGAGACCTACGGTGTTATTTTATATCAAGAGCAAGTAATGAAAATTGCCAATGATTTAGCTGGATTTACATTAGGTCAAGCGGATATGTTGCGCAGATCTATGGGAAAGAAAAAGCCAGAAATTATTGCAGAAGCTAAAAAGGATTTTATTGAAGGTGCTAAATCTAAGGAAATTGACCTTCAGATAGCTGAAAAAATCTTTGAGCTTATTGAGCACTTTGCTGGCTATGGTTTTAATAAATCTCACAGTGCGGCCTATGCGTTGATAGCATATCAGACAGCCTATTTAAAGGCTCACTATCCAGTTGAATATATGGCATCACTTTTAACCAGTGTTATGGAGCACTCGGATAAAGTTTCCTTTTATATAAGAGTATGCCAGCAAATGGGTATAGATATTTTACCACCCGATGTAAACGAGAGCTTAGAAGATTTTACAGCTGCTAAGGGGAAAATTAGGTTTGGGCTTGCGGCAGTGAAAAACGTGGGTAGGGGTGCAATTAAGTCCATAATAAAGGCTAGAAATGAACTGGGCAGGTTTACCTCACTTCAGGACTTTTGTGAGAAGGTTGACCTATCTCAGATTAATAAAAGAATGATTGAAAGTCTTATCAGATGTGGGGCCTTTGATTTTACCCAAATGTATCGAAGTCGCTTGCTGAATATTTCAGACCAAGCGGTGGAGTTGGGTCTAAAGTTAAGTGCGGACAGGAACTCTGGGCAAGTGAATTTGTTTGATATTGTAGATGATACTAAAGAAAGTCTAACTGCAGAGGTAAAACCACCTGAACTAGATGAGTTTAGCAATAGAGAATTATTAGCCATGGAAAAAGAAATGTTAGGATTCTATGTAAGCGGGCATCCTTTAGATGAATATGTAAATGATTTAGCTAAGGTTCGTAACTGTAATAATGAAGAACTAACCTCTAAGCATGATGATCAAAGAGTTATTTTAGGTGGAATTATTACAGCTCTCAGATATACAATTACGAAAAAAGGAGAGCAAATGAGTTATCTCACTCTAGAGGATTTAACTGGTTCAACAGACGTCTTAGTATTTCCAAAAACATTGACTAAATACAGAAATCAGTTACAAGAAGATGGGGTAATAATATTAGAGGGCAGAGTTCATCATGAGGATGACAATGTTAAAATATTTGCAGAGAAAATTACAAACATAAAAGAATGCAGTAATGAACTGAAAAGTAGAGAAATATATATAAAAATAGAGGACAGAGAAAATACCGAACAGACTTTGCAAAAACTAAAGCATATGTTCAAATCATCCATTGGAAATACACCTATTTACCTGCACTGGCCAGAAACCAAGAAAACAATTCTTTGTGATAATAGGGTGAACTTTAACCAAGAGCTTGTTGAGGAGATTAAGAGCATTTGTGGACAGGAAAATGTTTACATAAAGGAGATTTAGGGGGAATTTCTAATGAAAAAGGCTATTTACCCTGGGACCTTTGATCCCGTTACTAACGGACATATGGATATTATTAAAAGGGCAACAGGATTGTTTGACGAAGTAATAGTAGCCATTGCAGTAGAAAATTATAAGAACAATTTATTTTCTTTAGAAGAACGCTTAGAGCTATTAGAGGAAGAAGTTAAAGAATACGATAATGTGACTATAACAAGCTTTGATGGGTTGTTAATGGAGTTTGCGGAAGAAACTGGTTCAGTGGCGGTTATAAGAGGACTGAGGGCAGTATCGGACTTTGAGTATGAACTGCAATTGGCGTTGATGAACAAAAAGCTCAACAAAAATGTGGAAACCATGTTTTTAATGACTGATAGCAAATACTCTTTTATTAGCTCTAGCATAATCAAGCAAGTTGCGTCACTACAGGGCTCGGTCTGCGGATTAGTGCCAAAAAATGTAGAAGATGCTTTAAAGGCTAAATACAAGTAAAAGCCGTTAAACCTCATGAATACAAGGGTTAGCTTGCTTGCAATAACACTATAAATGTGATATTATTAGTTTGATTTTCGCAACTTTTATTAAGAGGTGACTAATTTGAATGGAAATATGTCTGGAGACTATATAGTCATTAAAGCTGAAGAAAATGGGGTTACAATAATAGGCCTTACTAGAGGAAGGGATACTAAATTTCATCATTCAGAAAAACTGGACAAAGGTGAAGTTATGATCGCTCAGTTTACTGAACACACTTCAGCTATTAAGGTAAGGGGTAAAGCAAAAATCCACACAAAGCACGGTGATATAATTGCCGGTTCTTAATGGGCTAATGTCCAGGTGAGATATCCTGGACTTATTAATATGTCCTCAGGATAACATCAACATAAAGGAGGCGCACTGTTATGTGGACAGTAGTCTATATTGCTTCTAATCGTCCAATGGCTGAAATGTTGAAGGGTATATTAGATCATGAAGGTATATTGGTAATGTTGCGCTCGGTTGGCGCTCCACATTTAGGAGAATCTGCATCTGTAGAAATTCTTGTGCCGGAGTCAGAAGTGGAAGAAGCGCATGAAATCTTAGCAGAGAGCATAGGCAAGTAGAAAAGTAGGTGATATTAGTGTTTAAAAATTTCTTTCAGCGACCCAAGTATGCTACTGTATCGCAAAAAGAAAAAAAGGAAAAGCAGAAGAAAAAAGATGAAGATAATAACCTGAGCTTCTTGTGGACTAAGTGTAAAGATTGTGGTGAAATCATATTTAATAAGGAACTTGAAAAGAACAACAAGATTTGTTACAAGTGTGGATATGGTTTTCGCCTAACAGCAACAGAGAGAATCAACGTAACTGTTGATGATGGAAGCTTTGAAGAGTTTAATGAGGATATAGAAGCTACAAATCCTCTTCAGTTTCCCGGGTATGAGGAAAAACTGAAACAAGAAAAGGATAAAACTGGTCGCAAAGAGGCTATAGTAACAGGAACTGGGACGATAACAGGTAATAAATGTGTTATTGCAATTTTGGATTCTCATTTTTTTATGGGGAGTATGGGAACCGTAGTAGGGGAAAAGTTTGTCTTAGCTGTAGAGAAAGCTATTGAATTAGGCGTTCCTTTAGTTGTATTCTCTGCTTCAGGTGGAGCGCGAATGCAAGAGGGATTATTATCTTTAATGCAAATGGCCAAAACAAGCGCTGCACTGAACAAACTAACTGATGCTAGATTGCCATTCATATCAATTTTAACAGATCCTACAACAGGTGGTGTATCTGCTAGTTATGCCTCTTTGGGAGATATTATAATAGCCGAGCAAGGGGCACTTATAGGCTTTGCAGGACCTAGGGTGATTGAACAGACTATCAGACAAAAGCTTCCCCAAGGATTTCAAAGAGCAGAGTTTTTATTGCAACACGGACTAATTGATAAAGTAGTGGCTAGAGATGAGATGAAAGATACATTGGGAAAGATACTGGAGCTGCACAGTGTAGGAGGTTAAAGTATGGTAAAGCCTTTGGATTTTGAAAAGCCAATTGTGGAATTAGAACAAAAAATTGAAGAGTTAAAGCAATTTACGGCGGAAAGGGAAATGGACTTAAGCGATGAGATTAAAAAGCTTGAAAATAAATCCAGCTCTTTAAAGCGTGAAATTTTTGGCAATTTAACTGCGTGGCAGCGAACTCAAATTGCACGTCATGTGGATAGGCCTACTGCAATGGATTACATAAATAAGATCTTTGATAATTTTATTGAACTACACGGAGATCGCCTTTATGGTGAGGACAAATCTATTGTTGGCGGCATTGCTAAGTTAAATGGAAAACCAGTAACAGTAGTTGGGCATATGAAAGGTAAAGACACTAAGGAGAATATCAGCAGAAACTTTGGGATGCCTCATCCGGAGGGGTATAGAAAGGCAATAAGACTGATGAAGCAGGCTGAAAAGTTTAATCGACCCATAGTGTGCCTTGTGGATACTCCAGGAGCTTATTGTGGGATTGGAGCCGAAGAGAGGGGTCAGTCAATAGCTATTGCTGAAAGCATCCAAAAAATGTCCAACTTAACAGTTCCTATTGTTGTGGTTGTTATCGGAGAAGGTGGAAGTGGTGGGGCCTTGGCGCTAGGAGTTGGCGACAAAATATTAATGCTAGAAAACTCTATCTACTCTGTTATATCACCAGAGGGAGCGTCTACCATTCTATGGAAAGATGCTACTAAGGCGCAAGAAGCAGCAGAAGCATTGCAAATTACAGCTCACCAACTAAAGGAGCTAAATATAATTGATCAGATCATCGAAGAGCCTCTAGGGGGTGCACATAAAGATCCAGGCACCACTGCAGAAAATATAAAAAAAGCAATTAACCTAAATCTTGAAAATTTACATGAAATTTCAAGTAATGATTTGGTAGAAGAGAGGTACAATAAATTAAGAAAGATGGGTGATTTTGTAGCTCATAGTAATTAGACGCTACCAAGAGGTGATTGCTTTGAAAAAGACAAAGATTGTATGTACAATTGGACCGGCAACAGAGACTGTTTCTAAGTTGAAGGAACTAATAGCTGAAGGAATGAATGTTGCCCGGCTGAACTTTTCCCATGGTGATTATGAAGAACATGGGAAACGAATTGACAATATTAGGCAAGCAACGCTAGAAGTGGGTAGAGATATTGCTATTATGCTTGATACTAAGGGACCCGAAATAAGGCTAGGCAAATTTGCAAACGATGCCAAAATCAAGCTGGAAGTAGATCAAGAATTCACCTTAACAGTTGACGAAATTGAGGGTGATGAGAGCAAAGTCCAGGTTAGCTATGAAGGCCTACCTCAGGATGTGAACCCTGGAACCCAGATCTTGATTGATGATGGGCTTGTAAGTTTAGAAGTAGTATCAATCGAAGGAAATGATATTAAGTGCAGGGTAATAAATGCCGGTGAAATTTCCAGTAGAAAAGGGGTAAATGTACCCGGGGTAAAAATTAACCTGCCTGCGCTGACAGAAAAGGACATAGCAGACTTGCATTTTGGGATTGATAGAGATGTTGATTTTATAGCGGCATCATTTATCCGAAAAGCAAGCGATGTATTAGCAATTAAAGAGATACTGGAAGCAAGGGAAGCTGATATTCACGTTATCTCCAAGATAGAAAATCAAGAAGGCGTAGACAATATTGAGGATATATTAAAAGTATCCGATGGCATTATGGTTGCACGGGGAGATCTGGGTGTTGAAATACCTGCAGAGGAAGTTCCTCTGGTACAGAAGGTTATTATTGAACTCTGTAATAATGAAGCTATTCCCGTAATTACTGCTACTCAGATGTTAGACTCTATGATGAGAAACCCTAGGCCAACTAGAGCTGAGGCCAGTGATGTGGCTAATGCTATTATTGATGGTTCTGATGCAATCATGTTGTCTGGAGAGACTGCTGCTGGGAAATATCCAGTTGAATCCGTAAGAACTATGGCTCAAATCGCAAATAGAACTGAGCAGGCAATTAGAGAAGATGAGCAGAGGGAAAAGATTAGACCAGAGCATACTGTCACTGATTCCATTGGTTATGCCACCTGTAGTATTGCTACAGATTTGGACGCTGAAGCAATTATAACGGCAACTGTTTCAGGCTCTACTGCTAGAGTGGTGGCAAAATATCGACCGCGTGCTCCCATTATAGCAGCAACTCCCTCGCGCAAGGTTTTGAGGCAGTTAAATTTAGTTAATGGTGTTCTGCCTATTTTTGTGAACAAAACTGACGGAACAGATGAAACTATTAGGGAGACTGTGTCTAAAGCGTTAATTGAAGAGCTGATTTCCACTGGAGATTTAGTGGTGGTAACTGCGGGAGTGCCTGTGGGGATGCCTGGCACAACTAACCTGATAAAAGTACACGTAGTTGGAGAAATTGTTGCTCAAGGAACTGGGATAGGAAAGGGAGCTATCAGCGGCAAAGTAGTTTTTGCCGATAGCGGTGAAGAGGCTGTCAAAAAAGTTGCTGAAGGTGATATCCTAGTTACTGTAATGACAGACAAGGACTTTATCCCTGCAATAGAAAAGGCAGGGGTAATAGTAACAGAGCAGAGTGGTATAACGTCTCATGCGGCATTAGTGGCTATAAACATGGGTAAACCTGTGGTCTTAGGTATAGGAGATAATGTTAAGAACCTGTACACTGACATGGTAGTAACTGTAGATGTATCTCGAGGATTGATATATAGAGGAACAGCAAAGATATTATAGACAGAGAGAGCCAGTCGTAAATTAAGCGACTAGCTCTTTTTTTATACTTTCTTTACATATAAATTAAAGTTAAGATGCCGATGAAAAATACATATCCGGCAAAGTAAGCAAGCTTACTCTTATTTACAAAATAGATTAGCCATTTTATCCCTAAGAGTGCAGAGATGAAGGAGGCTAAGAAGGAAACTGTCAGTGCTAAGGGCTGGGAAGTGAAGAATCCTAAACCCAGTTCAGGAAGCATTAAAACAGTTGAACCTAAGATAACAGGTATTGATAAGATAAAGGAATAGCGAATAGCTGTTTCCTTTGCTAATCCGGTCCAAAGAGCAGCAACCAAAGTTGACCCGGAGCGAGAAATTCCCGGTATTACGGCTAGGGTTTGGGCTAAACCTACTATAATAGCATCCTTTATGGTCATATCACCTTCTCGTCGAAGGCCATAGCCTTGCAATCGTTCAACTAATATTAAGAAGATTCCTGTGGCGAATAAGGAAAAAGCGATTACTTTTGAGGAGCGCAATGCATCTCCCATGAAATCCTCTAAAAGCAAACCCAATACCCCTGTGATTAAAGTAGCAATAAGTAAAAGCACCCCAAAGCGAAACTCTGCTAAATCAGAATGATTTCGCTTAATAATATAGCTAAAGAAGCTTACAACTATGGACACTATATCTTTCCAAAAGAATATTATTACAGCTAATAAGGATGCAGAGTGCAAAAATACTTCAAAAGCAAGCCCTGGGAAGTCTAATCCCAATAACTTTTCTGTTAAAACTAAGTGTGCAGAGCTGGAGATTGGCAGAAACTCAGTTAATCCTTGTACTAATCCTAATATTAAAGCCTCTAAAATAGTCATTAACAATCACTCCCACGTTGTTTTCCACTGACTTATTATATATCATACACAATGAAAATGAAAAAAATGTTACTAATGAAGGATATTTTCCTGTAGGTAGAGAATAATATTATATTAAAGAAAGAAAAGAAGGGGAGTGATGTTATGGACAAAGAAAGTAAGTGTAAGAAATGCGGAGCATCCATAGTTGATAAGTGTCCAGAAACAGAAGATCAGCTTTGTGAGAAGAAGAAAAATGTGGTCTGCCCTGAATGTGAATATGTTGAGCTGCAGGAAGATGATACAGCAAAGTGTGCCCATCCAGAAAAAGGAAATGCCTAACAAGCAGTTAGGCATTTTCTTTTTACAGAAAAATTGTGAATATTAGTGCTAATAGCACATTTAATAAGTGTATTGCATCTTTCTATGTTTGTAATATATATTTATGTAAGGAATATAATTTTAACTTTTTAGGTGCGAGGGAGGAAGAAAATGGAAGTATTGGTTGATCAAATAGCGAAACTGCAGTTGCTAAATCAGTTTTGGCTATCTATGTTCTTATTGATACCTATGGTGCTAATTTCTAGAACTATAGTTGCTGGGACCAGGTATTCACCAATTTTAATTATTGTTATTTTTGGATTGACTATGGGTTATGTATTAGTATCTACTGGGGTATCTGAACCAGGATTACCTGAATTTCCACTGATAGACTTAATAAGTAGGGCTACTATTATAGCCTTAACTGTATCGTTCTTTGTAGGTGGACAGGAACTGAGAAAAATCTTTGGTAAAAAAGAGATGACAGTAGACGAAATGGTAGTAGTTTCTGAAGAAGAAACGGTTTTGGGTACAAAAAGGACTCAGTTAGTTTTTATTATCAGATCTTTTTTCTTATTGTTGGGAATAGAAGGTTTGAGCAGGTTACTTCTGGGAACAGAAACTGAAGGATATTTAAGTCAATTTTACCCGTTAATAGCATACATTGGATTGGTAGGAGCGATAATCTTAATAGACTATAAGGCTACTATTAAGGATAAGCACGCTTATATGCGAAAAGGTTTATTGGAAATTGCTGCAATCGTGGCAGTCTTATACGTATCTTACCAAATTGCTATGCTGGTTATGCCTCTTATAGCTTTACCTCAGATTTTCTTTGCAATGCTGATTTCAGCTGGTCTAGGGGCAATCTTATACAACTGGACCTTTGGTCCAACAGTACGAGCTTTGCTGTTTGCAGGTATTCCAGTTGTGTTGGCAGGTAACTTTATGATAGGTGGTTCACGGATGAGTGACGCTTTTAACATTACGGGTATGAACTCTGTCTTGGCCTATGGCTTCTTTGGTCAATTGTTCTGGATGTTCGGTGGTATTGCCCTGCTCATGTTTGTGGCAAGAACGGCTAATGCTCGCAACTTAGCCCCAGGTATGGCAGGAGCTCTGTCTCACTCAGGTTTGACAGGAGCCTGTACTGCAGGAGATTTAGGTAAGCTTGCGGCAAATAGAGCCCCAATTATGATTAATGTACCATTCTTTGGACACATCTTTGTATTTTCTGTTTTGGCTATCAGTGCTGAGCGAGGAGCATTGATGATGGGGCCAGCTTTTATAATTGTAGCTACAGGTTTAATTTTGACAGCCCTTTCGTTAAAAAATCTTCGAAGTTCTAATGGAGAAGACGGTAAAGAGGTAAAAGCCTTAATGCAATTCTCCTTTGGGTGGCAATTATGTGCTGTGTTTGGGGGATTAACCTTACTGAGCTTTACTACTATGCCCATGGATTATGCTGCTATGGCGCAGACATCTGCTATTTCACACTTTGGATTGTTTGCAGCAGTTCAAGGAGGAATGTTTGGATCTGATGCGGCTGGCTTAATTCCATTCATTTTTGCAATGCCTTTCTTAGTTCACCCATTAGTATTCTTTATGTTTGGTAAGGCAATGGAGAAAGATGGAGAGATGCCTAAAAAGTCAGTTTATATTTTAGCGGCAATTGGTTTAGTTGGTATTGTATATGCTTTGTTAACAGCTATTTAGAAATATAGCGAGAAAAAGCAGCAGACTTTAAAAGGTCTGTTGTTTTTTTTCGCGTAAAAACCAATAAGATAGAGGAATAAACAGTATAATGTAGAATATGACAGTTAGATTTAATAAATTTTGTAAGGGGTAGACTAGTAAATTCAATTTGTCATCAAAGGTGTAGATTGCAGGTTATTAGGATCATTTTTTCCAGAGAGGCAGGTGAATTATATGTATTCCAAGGCAAACCACAGCTTATTGCTTCAAAACATGCCGGATGCCTATGCTTATCATCAAATCATTAGAAATGAGCTGGGAAAACCAGTAGACTATATTTTACTAGAAGCAAATCAATCATTTGGGGAGATGACAGGTCTTAATATTAATTCGATAATTGGCAAAAGGGTAACAGAAGTTTTGCCCGGAATTGAAACTGGAAGTTTTGATTGGATAGAAACCTTTGGCGAGGTCGCTACCAATGTAGAAACTATAACCTTTGAGCAATATTCTGGGCCTCTAGATAGGTGGTATAAGGTAGTTGCCTTTAGTGATAAAAAAGGGTACTTTGCTACCATATTTCAGAATATTACAGAGAAGATTAAATCAGAGCAAAATATGCGAAAAATAATTGAAGCCTCAGAGCAATTTCTAAAATAATCAAAGGGCGACATAGATTACCAAGAAATTACCGATGTGTTGTTGAGTATCTCTGGAGCAAAATACACAGTATTTAATCTATACAATGAAAGTGGAGTAGAATTCACAATTATGGCTATTTCTGGTTTTGATCCTGTAGGCAAGGATTGGGAACATGATCAAGCAGGAGCAGCAAAAACAATAGAAAAAATGTGCCAGGTAGGGATGGTTGCAGTCATTAAAATTTCAAATGACGATGTGGTTTTAGGTGATTTTACCATAATTATGCCAGCAGGAGAAAAGCTTAATAATATTGAGCAGTTAGAACTTTATTCAAAGCAAGTGGGTCTTTATATAAGTCGCAAGAAGGCCGAAGAAGCATTAAGGGTAAAGTCACATAAACTAGAAGAACGGGATAGATTGCTGGCAAAGCTATCAGCGCAAGTGCCAGGAGTAATTTACCAATATCGCCTTTTTCCTGACGGCAGCGTCTACATTCCATTTGCCAGCCGGGGGATCTGGGATGTTTATGAGGTGAGCCCAGAAGAAGTAAAAAAAGATGGCACAAAAATTCATCAGCGGCTTCACCCTGATGACTATGATGGCGTCATGGAGTCAATAAATCAATCATTTAAAACGCTAGAAATTTGGAAGGGTGAGCATAGGGTTATTTTACCTAGCAAGGGTACTAGATGGTTGCGTGGATACGCGCGACCTGAGAAGCTAGCTGACAATAGTGTTCTTTGGCACGGATATATTACCGATGTTACAGAGCGCAAACAGGCAGAGCAGGAAATAATGAGACAAAAAGCTCATTTCGAGGCATTATTTGTTAACACTAATAGTGCCATTGCTTACTTTGATAGCAACAAGAAGGTTTTTAATATAAATAAAGAGTTTACTGTCTTATTTGGATATAAATTAGAAGAAGTGGTAGACAAAGTAATTTACTCTATATTAGATCCTAAGGAAACTATGGGTGACTATATTGTCACTGCTGTCCTACAGGGGCAGATAATAGAAGTGGAGACAGTCTGCTTTGACAAAGGGGGAAAGCCAATCCAAGTGCTCATAAAAGGAGCTCCTGTCTATGTTGATGGCAAAACTGTAGGAGGGTATGCCATCTTTACAGATATTACAAAACAAAAAATAGCTCAAAGTGAGCGAGCTGCCTATACGAAGGAAATAGAAAATCAAAAACTTGAACTAGAAGAGCTTTATAGGCAATTAGACAATGAAATTGACAAGGCCATAAAGATTCATCAAAACAACCTGCCGGAATTTCTACCTAAATTAAAGGATATATCTATAGAGGCATATTATCAGCCCTCATATATTATGGGGGGAGACTATTACGACGTCATAAAGGCAAAAAACAAGCTGATTTTTTATATATCAGATGTTTCAGGGCACAGTTTAGATGGGGCAATGATGAGCCTATTTGTTAAAAATAGTATTACTAGCTATGTTGCGTTAGCAGATAAAGAAGACATAGCTCCAGAAAAGATAATGCAATACACTTTCAGCCGATATTGTAATGAAAATTATCCTGAGGATTACTTTATCTGTCTATTTATAGGGATCCTAGATTTAAAAACCTATAATTTATCTTATGTTGGAAGCGGTTACCAATTTCCTTTTGTACTATACAATGGAGCTAAGCGGGTAGAGTTAGCTGGAGGAGGGTTACCTATAGCCTGTTCTTATGGCATGGAATTGATGGAAATAGAAGAAGAGCAGATACGAGTTGATATTAACAGCACTCTTCTCTTGTACACGGATGGAATAGTAGAAGAAGAAATTAATGGTGAGCACTACGGCACAGAGAGGCTAGAGCGGGTATTTGCGGACAACCAATCACTGCCTCCCGAGATCATAAAGGAAAAGATAAACCAGGACTACAGGAACTTCACTAGAAATAGAAATAATAAAGATGATATAACATATCTAATTTTACAGCGGACAAAAGAAAAAGTAAAATATTACTTTGAAATAAACAGTACCGTTCATGATGTATCTAGAATTATAGATGATATAAATGCAAAAATAGTACAACAGGATGAAACAGGGATAATTCGAATGGGCATCTATGAATTGCTGGTTAATGCAGTGGAGCATGGTAATAAATTTGACCCCAATAAAAAAGCATTTATAAGCCTAGAAATCACTGACAAATATATTTTCACGAAAATCAGAGATATGGGCGAGGGCTTTGACTGGAAAACTAGTTTAAGTAAAGAATACGATCCCTTGAGTGGTTATGAACGGGGCAGGGGCATTGCCATGACTAAAATAGGTATGGATTACGTGGGATATAACCAAAAGGGAAATGAAGTTAAATTCTGTAAAAAACTATAAGTGTAAAAAAAGTCTAGCTGTAGTTATATAGCATAGACTTTTTTTAATATTTTGTTGTAAATAGTTTCCTAGGTTAATAACACTTAATCACATCAGTTGTAATATCATATGGCCAATCTTTCATACCACCTGATAAATTATAGATATTTGTAAATCCTTCTTTTAAAAAAAATTGAGCAGCTTGCATGCTCCTATTTCCGCTTCTACAAACCAATATTATTGGCCGATCAGCATCAATTGTAGTTATGTTTTGCTGTAAAAGCCCTAAAGGTATTAGAAGAGCTCCTGGAATATGTCCCTCTTGAAACTCATGAAGTTCACGAACATCAATTATAATTAAACCTGCTTCAGATTCAATTAAATCCCCAACTTGTTGAGCGCTAATATTAGTTACTTGATTATCAGTTTTCAGATTAGCAGACATTGTAATAAACAGAGCAAATAAGACTGATAAAACTAGCAAAACCATAAGCTTATTATTATTTAAGAGTTTATACATTCCCACTACTCCTTTCATAACTACACCTAATAATATCAATATACCTCAAAACTCATGCCTCTGCATAGTGTTTTCTACTACATAATACTGAAAATATAATTCTCATGATTAATAAAGCGTGGCTTCACTTAAACAATTGATTCTATTAAATAGAGTAGAAGGAGAATGTATTATTTTGTAGAAATTAAGATAATAATAAACATTGAAAAGTAGGTTGTTGCTTAATGAAAAATAGTAAATTAAAACTAATAATACCCATAGTGCTACTTTTTTTTGGTTGCTTCTTCACTAGCGTTGCAAAACAATAAAACTAACTTTGTCAATACCTAAAGCTTGAAAATATTGAGGAAACACCTGCCTAACACAAAAAAATCCTTTATAATAGAGATAAGGGTAGTCCTTGCCCAAATCCCTAATATAAAGGAGACACAAATGCAAGGCAAGGATATCATAAATTCCACATTTCATCAACTATTTAGGCCAATTTTCAGTAAAAATTTTTATCAACAACTTACAGAGTTGG
>NZ_JBNPXS010000019.1:0-53811 GCF_050433185.1 Desulfitispora alkaliphila | reverse complement strand
ATTTTAGGATCCATTCAACTTTGGATTATTTGAGTCCTAGAGAATATAAATTACATAACCTTAAAAAAGTTGTCTAGTTTACTGTTGACAATCCACATCGTTTGATGACTTTTTGAAAAAAGGAGATTAAAAACTAGACTGGGACCATAACACGGAATCCCTGACTTTTAGCCAGAAAAATTGCTTGTTCTACCGTGATTTCACGGTTAACTGGAAGAACATCAGATTTTCTATACAACTCAGGATTGTAAGGTTCTTTCTTTTTAAGAATGTGATAAATAGCTGTAAGAAGCATTCTTGCAATGGCAATAATAGCCCTTTTATGACCACGACGTTTTTTAATTCTTAAGTAGCGGTTACGGATTTCAGGGTGCTTATCGCTTTTCACTACAGCAGTTGCACACTGAACTAAAAGAGGTTTAATGTAGCAGCCAGCTCTTGAAATCCTTACTGACTTTCTCTTTCCAGCACTTTCGTTATTCGTAGGTGTGAGCCCTGCCCAAGAACATAAATGCTTAGCTGTCGGGAACACGTCCATATTAACACCTATTTCGGAAACCACTGCAATGGCTGAAAAGATGTTTTTAAAAGACGGAACAGTTAAGATTAAATTGATTTCTTGAGTGTAGGGCTCGGAAAGAGAAAGAATAATTTTTTCAAGATCAGCTTTACGAGATTGTAGATCTTCATAGTGTTGTTTAATTACCTTCAGTTTTTCAGCTTGTTCAGGAGTGATAAAACCATCAATGGCAAGTTCAAGTTCAGGAAGTTTTTTCTTCATAGAGCCGTGAATGAGGCCTTCTAAGTCAAAGGTAGTATCCAAAGGATTTTCTAGAAGTTTATCAATAATATTCATAGAGCTTTTTCCAAAGGTATCAGAAACAACATTGCCAAGTTGAATATTAGATACAGTTAAACAATTTTGAAGACGGTTTTTTTCACTGGACATAAAGTTAGTTAACTTGAAGCGATAGCGCATCAAGTCACGAAGCTGTCTAATAGTAAGAGGAGGCATAAAACTTCCAGCTACAAGATCATGCTTAAATAAATCAGCAATCCATTTAGCATCTTTTTTATCGGTTTTTTTGCCACGGATAGCTTTGACATATTTGGGATGTGCTAAAGTGATATTACAGGAATCTTCAAGCACATTAAAGACAGGAATCCAGTATTTTCCTGTAGACTCCATGCAAACGTCCTTACAGTCATTTTCATAAAGCCACTGTAACAGCTGTTTCAATCCTTTTGTGTAGGTAGAAAAGCGGCGGCGTTTGTAGGTGGTAACTCCTTTGTCAGTTGAAGCAATGCAAGCAACAACAAAGGTTTTGTGGACATCGATGCCACAACAGATAGGGTAAACAATTTTTAAAGCCATAGGGAAAACTCCTTTCATAGAATTACAGGGATAGACAGCATTGACTGATTGCCTAGCAATAAACGAGTAATGTTTATACAAAGATAAGTCTGCGTGCTCTTATGGCACACTTATTTGTGCTTGAAAAGGCAATCTACACATATAAATATGCGGTCACTCCATACTGGAGCAGCCCACTCACCTCCTCGTGATTTGTAGTTAACTGTTATCCCTATGATTGTAGAATAATAAAAAAATAGCTCAATGCCAATACATTTCATGATGTTTTGTGCCTTGAGCGAAGCGAAAGGAATGGTTATAAATATGAATAAAAGGGGAAAGTCTAAAGCTTTTATTGCGGATTCAAAGGAGGTAGATTTTTTTTCTCTATTGGAAGCAGAAAATGCCGTACATGGTGTTGAAACAGTAGTTTGCTCTATAGGAGAAAATCCTTCTAAAGCTAGATTGACTCAGGGTAACAATGAAGATATGTATCTAATAATAGCAGATAATTTAGGCTTGGTAGCTTCAAAAATAGGTGTTAAACAAGTTATTTTTAAAGCTTCCAAGGAGTTATCCAACAGAAGTGAAATACTGCAGACTCTGAAGTCCTACAACATTGATGTAAAGATACTTCATGAAGAAATAGCAGGAAGTTTGCCTCAGAAAGGTAACTACAAAAGAATTTCTAACGTGTGTTCAGTACAAAGACTTCCGTTACCACCTAGTTGTGGTGCTCAATGGGTGGCCCAGCACTATATGGAATGGTTGCCTAAGTTTTCTAAGGGGATAATAAAAGTAAAAGAACACGAGCAGGGAGTCTTTGGATTTTATTTATTCTTTTTGCCTAGTGCATTACTGCAATTGACTTTGACTGCAGAAGAAAGTAGTAAAGATAGAGTGTTATATTATGTAACAGGAGGTCTTCTTGCTAATTCTCTTAATAAGAAATATAAGGGAAGATTTGAGTTTAGGAAGGTTCTTGGTGGCAAATATGTATTAGCAGCAATTCACGACTTTATTCCCGCCTTACCGTGGCATATATATAGATTAACTCAAGCGCCTATACATTTGTTGGTAATGAATAGTTTTGGCAGACATCTAAAAACGACAAAGCTTGGTCAAACTTGATTCTAAGTTGAACTGACCAAGCTTTTATGTTATAAAAATAACTAATTATTCGAATTTTCGTAAAGGAAAATAATTACTTCTGTAGAATCATATCTATATAGTACTGTAAGAAAAATTAAACTGCGGGAAATTGAGAGGTGCTTATGAAAAAAGAAGCTAATATTTCTCAGTTGGATCGGTATATTGTGGAGCAAACGAACATTCTAGGAGAGATTCACAGCATGATCCTAGCCATAAATCACGAGGGAAAAATCATCGTTTACAATGAAGTATGCGAAAAGGCATTTGGTCATATTCAGACTGATGTAATAGGTAAGGATGTTTTAGAAATTGTTCCAATTACTATTTTAAAGAAAGTTGTAAAAACAGGTTCAAGTTATATTGGTCGTAGGTTTAATTGGAAAGGCCGCTTATACGTGTCTAATAGTACACCAGTTATTAGAGAGGGCCAAGTAATTGGTGCTGTTGGAGTAGCTCAGGAGATTACGGAGTTAAACTCTAAGGCATCTGAATTAAGCTTTTCTAAAGAATTTGAGAAAGAGTTGGAGACTATTCTGGAAGTAGCATATGATGGTATTTTAGTTTTAGATGTGGACGGTACTATAACCTATATAAACAAGAATTTTGCAAAAATTTTAAATCTTGAACAACGAGAGGTCATTGGCAACCATATAACCGAGGTAATACAAGATAGTAAATTGCCTTTAATAGTAACAGAGGGCAATGAACTCTATGGTGATGTAATCAAAATCAAGTCTAAGGAGTTAGTAATATCAAGCTTCCCTATAATTAGAAACGGAAAAAAAGTAGGAGCAGTAGCAAAAGTAATTTTTAAAGATGTGAACCAACTGATACAAATGGCAAATAAGGTAAATAGACTTAATGAGGGTCTTGATTACTATAAGGGTGGGATCCAGAGATTTCGAAAAACTAAATACGGAATTAATAATATAATTGCCAGTTCAAAAGAAATGGTAGCCTTGAAAAATACTATTAAACGGGTTGCCAAAAGTTCTTCAACTATCTTAATTCGAGGGGAAAGTGGAACTGGTAAAGAGCTTTTTGCCCACGCCTTACACCAAGAGAGCAACCGCAGCAATGGACCCTTTGTAAAGGTTAATTGTGCAGCATTACCGGAGAACCTGCTGGAATCTGAGTTGTTTGGCTATAAAGAAGGAGCATTTACTGGAGCCAGAAAAAGTGGACAGGTAGGTAAATTTGAGCTTGCTCACGGTGGAACCATTTTTCTCGATGAAATTGGAGATATGATGCCTGCTATGCAGGTGAAATTATTAAGGGTCTTACAAGAAAAAGAAATTGAACCACTGGGCTCAGGACGCAGCAAAAAAGTAGATGTAAGAGTTGTATCGGCTACTAACCGCAATTTAGAAGAGTTAATCAATGAGGGGAAATTTCGAGAGGACCTCTATTACCGCTTAAATGTGGTAACCCTAAATGTTCCGCCACTGCGAAAGAGATATGAAGATATAGAGAATTTAGTAAATTATTTTATTAAGAAGTTAAATAATGATTTTCAGTTAACTGTTAAGGGGTTGACTCCAGAAGTATGGGGTATCCTAAAATCCCACCACTGGCCAGGAAATATTAGAGAGTTGGAGAACGTAATTGAGCGCTCTTTTAATGTAATTGAGGGAGATTTGATAAAAAAAGAACATTTGCCTATGTATTTGCAGAAAACCAAACCTTTAAATACATCTCCTAATATTCAAAGTGAAACTAATTTGAAAAAAATAGTTGAAGAAGCTGAAAGACAAGGTATAATCAATGCATTAAAGGTTTGTAAAGGAAATAAAGCTCAAGCTGCATCTCTGTTAGAAATATCTCGTGCGTGGCTTTATCAAAGAATGGCTAAATACAATATTAAGGATTAATTTATGTCAAGGATACTATACATGTAAACTTACCTATAAAAAGACTGTTCCGGTCAACAATGGGCAGTCTTTTTTTGCATTTAATGGGAAATAGTGTAAACAAGCGTTTACTGTCTTAAAATTCAGAATTTATAGATAATACCTATAGTTGCGGGGACAAGGAACTTGGCATGATACTTGCAATTAATATTTAAAAGATTTATTAAATGCCGTAGAGGAGGTGCCATGAAAAAGTATACGTTAGTTTTACCTGTTAAATGTGTGCTAAATATAGAGTTTAGGGGGGAGTAATTTGCGAGAAGTAGTTGCAGTTAGTGCAGTTAGAACGCCAATTGGAGTTTTTGGGGGAGCGTTAAGATCTTTAAGTGCTGTTGATTTAGGGGCTATGGCAATTAAAGAAGCCATTAAAAGGGCAAAGATACAGCCTGATATGGTTGAGTATTGTGTTATGGGGCAAGTGGTTTCCGCAGGAAGTGGGCAGGTTCCTGCGCGGCAAGCGGCATTAAAGGCTGGGATACCCGATACTACACCTGCAATTAGTGTAAATAAGGTTTGCTCATCTGGAGTTAAAACCATCGATTTAGCGGCACAAATGATACAAACTGGCAGAGTAGATATTTGTGTTGCTGGTGGTATGGAAAGTATGTCAAATGTACCTTTTGGTATTCCTGAGATGAGATGGGGAGCCCGAATGGGTGTGCCTCACAAAAAAGCTTTGGACTTAATGGTTTATGACGGCTTATGGTGCGCTACCTATAATAGGCATATGGCAATCCACGGTTCTGAAGTATCAAAAGAGTTTAACATATCTAGAGAAGAACAAGACAAATGGGCGGTTCAATCCCAGACTGCCGCATCCAAGGCAATTGAACAAGGGAAGTTGAAAGATGAGATTTTTCCAGTGGAGATTAAAGACAGAAAGGGCAGGGTTACTGTAGTTGATGCTGATGAGGGTCCAAGACCGAATACTACATTGGAGACTTTAGCAAAGCTACCTCCTGTATTCGATCCAGAAGGTTCAGTGACAGCTGGTAATGCACCGGGGATTAATGATGGTGGAGATGCAGTAGTATTAATGTCTAAAGAAAAAGCTGAAGAGCTAGGGCTTAAACCCCTTTGGACTATTTTGGGATATGCTGAAGTTTCACAAGATCCCAAGTACATAGCTACTGTGCCTGGTTTATCTATTAAGAAGGTGTTAGAGCAAACTGGCTATAGCTTAGACCAGATGGACGTTATTGAAATCAATGAAGCTTTTGCTGCTGTTGTTCTTGTTAGTGCACAGATTTTGGGAATGAGTGAAGATGACATGTACAAACGAGTAAATCCAAATGGTGGCGCAATTGCCTTTGGGCATCCAATTGGTGCTACTGGAGCTCGCATTGCAATGACCTTAGCCTATGAACTGAGAAGAAGAGGCGGAGGAATTGGAGTTTGTGGTATCTGTTCTGGGCAAGCTCAAGGCGATGCAATGATAATCAAAGTAGATCCAGAGGAGGTATCAAACTAATATTATGACAGTTAAAAAGATTATGGTTGTTGGCGCAGGTCAAATGGGTAATGGTATAGCGCAGGTTGCGGCTCAAGCTGGTTACGAAACTCTCCAAAACGACTTAAATATGGATTTAGTCAATAAAGGGATAGCTAATATTGAGAAAAACTTGGGAAGAAGTGTTAAGAAGGGCAGGATGACAGACGAAGAAGCTAAGGAAGTTCTAGGAAGAATCAAACCATCAACATCCCTTGAGGATGCAAAAGATTGCGATTTAATTGTAGAAGCCATCGTAGAGAACATGGATATAAAGAGCAAAGTATTTGGAGAATTAGACAGAGTTGCCCCTGAACATGCAATTTTAGCTAGTAATACCTCATCTTTACCAATCACACAAATTGCAGCTTGTACTAATAGACCTGAAAAAGTTATTGGAATGCACTTTATGAATCCGGTTCCAGTAATGAAATTAGTAGAGGTTATCAGAGGTCTTGCTACTACTGATGAGGTTTGCAAAACTATTGAAGAAGTTTCAGCAAAAATGAACAAAACGGCTATTGAGTGTAAGGATGTTCCTGGTTTTGTATCTAATAGAGTACTTCAAGTGATGATCAATGAGGCTATTTTTGAGCTATATGAGGGTGTAGCTACTACTGAAGGAATAGATGGCATCATGAAGCTAGGCATGAATCACCCTATGGGTCCTTTAGAGTTGGCTGACTTAATCGGATTAGATACGGTATTGGCTATATTAAACGTTCTTTATGAGGGATATGGTGACCCCAAATACAGACCATGTCCTTTGCTCAAGTCTTACGTTCATGCAGGGTGGTTGGGTAGAAAATCTGGCAAAGGATTTTATGACTACAGCAAGTAAACTGAAATCCATAGAGGGGGGATATAAGTGGGTAACTACTCAAATGTCTTATTAGAGACAAGTGATAATATAGCCACACTTACTATAAATAGACCAAAGGCATTAAACGCTCTAAATAAAGATACTCTTTTAGATATTAAAGCTGCTGCACAGGAAGTTGCTGAGGATGAAAATTCTCATGTTTTGATTATTACTGGTGCAGGAGAAAAAGCATTTGTAGCTGGTGCTGACATCAGCTTTATGAGTAAAATGACGCCTCAACAAGCTCGGGAATTTGCCTTACTAGGCCAAGACGTTTTTCGTACTATTGAAACTATGGGAAAACCTGTTATTGCGGCAGTTAATGGATTTGCTTTGGGTGGAGGATGTGAGTTAGCAATGGCTTGCGATTTTATTATCTGCTCAGAAAACAGTAAGTTTGGGCAACCAGAAGTAGGCCTAGGAGTTATTCCTGGATTTGGGGGTAGTCAGCGCTTGCCGAGAATAGTGGGGTCTAACATGGCTAAGCAATTACTGTTTACTGGAGAAATTATTGATGCCAACGAAGCTCTTAGAATAGGCTTGGTTAACAGTGTGGAGACTGCGGACCAATTGATGGAAGTAGTGACGAAAAAAGTGAAGAAAATAGTATCTAACGGACAGATCTCTGTGCGCTACTGCAAAGAGGCTGTAAATGAAGGCATGGAAGCTGATATAGACAGATCTATGACCTTGGAAGCTAATAGCTTTGGCCTTTGCTTTGCAACAGAAGATCAAAAAGAAGGGATGAAAGCATTCCTCGAAAAGAGAAAAGCTCAATTTAAAGGAAAGTAAAGGAGGGTATCAATGATGCAATTTAAATTAAGTGAAGACACGTTAATGATTCGTAATATGGTGAGAAACTTTGCAAAAAAAGAAATAGAGCCATTAGCAGAAGAGCTGGATAATACCCATCAGTTCCCCACGGAGTCATTTAAAAAGATGGGAGAACTGGACTTAGCTGGCCTTTGCATCCCTGAAGAATGGGGTGGTGGCGGAGGATCATATTTAGACTTTGCAGTTTTCATTGAAGAACTAGCTAAGGTGTGTGCATCCACTGCAGTAATTATGAGTGTTCACACTGGACTAGGATGTATGAGCATTTATAAATATGGAAGCCAAAAGCTAAAAGAAAAGTACCTTAAAGACTTGGCTAGCGGCAAAATAGTAGGAGCCTACGCATTAACAGAGCCAAACGCTGGTTCTGATGCGGGTTCACTCAAGTGTCGAGCTGAGGATAAGGGAGATCACTTTATCTTAAATGGTCAGAAAATATTCATCACTAACGGCAACGCCACCACCTTTTGTACCTTTGTAAAAACTGATTCAACTCAAGGCCCTGGTAAGGGAATAACTTGCCTGATTGTTGAACGGGATACTCCAGGATTTACAATAAGTAAACCTGTAGATAAGATGGGAATGAATGGTTCACCAACTGTAGAGTTATCCTTCGAAGACTGTAAAGTTCCCAAAGAAAATGTCCTAGGGGAAATAAATGACGGCTTTAAAGTTGCTATGGGGCTTTTAGATGGAGGAAGAATTACTATTGGCGCACAAGCCTTGGGAATTGGTGAAGGCGCTTTAGAGTACACCACACAATACATGAAAGAACGACAGCAGTTCGGAAAGCCACTAGCTGCAAATCAGGGACTTCAATTTATGGTTGCAGACATGGCTACTGCCCTTGATGCAGCTCAACTACTAGTATATCGAGCTGCTTGGATGAAAGATAATGATATCCCTCATGGCAAAGAAGCTTCAATGGCAAAGTTATTTGCTTCAGATACAGCTATGGAGGTAACAACTAATTGTGTTCAATTGCTTGGTGGTTATGGGTACTGTAAAGAGTATCCTGTAGAGCGAATGATGAGAGATGCAAAAATCACTCAGATTTATGAAGGAGCTAACCAAATCCAAAGAATGATCATAGGTCGTAACGTGATTGGTAAGTTCAAATAAAGGGAATCTTTTAAGTTTAGCCCTTGGTAGATTTGGCATACGGCAAGGGCTAAACAACAATAGAAATTGTCTGAATATTAAGAGAAAAAGGAGGTTTTTGAAAAATTGAGCGAAAAGAAGCTGATTAACCGATGGATTGTAGTGGCGGGTGCTCTATTGATTCAGATGGTGCTAGGGGCTGTTTACACGTGGAGTCTTTTCAATGCGCCTTTAGTAGAGAAACATGGTTGGGATAGCGGTGCTATTGTATTCACCTTCTCTATAACCATGGCAACTTTTGCAGTCTTCGTGTTAATTGCGGGAAGATTGCAGGATAAATTAGGTCCCAAGAAGATTGCAGTAGCCGGAGGTCTTTTAGCAGGTTTAGGCGTTTGTCTTGCCAGTCAAGCGACTAGTGTTACATTTTTATATCTGACTTACGGTTTTATGACAGGTGCAGGGATGGGTGCGGCTTATGTGACACCAGTGGCAACTTGTACAAAGTGGTTTCCCGATAAGCGAGGTTTTATTACAGGTTTAACATTAGCAGCAGTTGGATTAGGTGGAATGTTATTTACACCTATGATTATAGCTCTAATTAATACTTTTGGCGTCATGACTACATTCTTATATCTAGGTATTGGTTATGGATTGGCTATAATTATCGGTGCTCAAGCGCTAGTAGTTCCACCGGCAGGTTATAAGCCACCAGGATGGGTGCCACCAAAAGTAGATGAAACTAAAAAAGTTGGCGTGGTTCAAACACAAACTAACTTTACAACTACTCAAATGATGAAAACCCCTCAATTCTATTTGCTATTTGCCATGTACTTTATTGGTGCATCAGCTGGACTAATGGTTATCAGTGTTGCTGCAGATATTGGTGTTACATTGGCAAATTTAGATTACGCTACAGCTGGTACTGCAGTTGTGACTATTTCTTTATTCAATGCGGCAGGTCGATTTGGTTGGGGTGGTATCTCGGATAAAATTGGGCGAGTTAACTCCTTATTGCTTATGTTCACCATAATGGGATGTAGTATGTTATACATGAGCTTGATTTCATTATCTTTTATATCATTTCTAATTGTAATGTGTCTTGTGGGACTTTGCTTTGGGGGATACTTATCCATCTTCCCTTCAGTAACAGCAGATTGGTTTGGTACTAAATTTGTAGGGAATAATTACGGAGCAGTATTCATGGCGTATGGTGTTTCTTCGCTAACAGCGCCGCTTTTTGCAGCTACAGTTGGTTTTCAGACGGCATTTATAACTGCAGCAGTCTTATGCGCAATTGCATTAGTTATGGCCTATTTCACTAAGGTACCTTCTACACCAGCAGAGGAAAAGTCAATACCTGCTTAATCCTAAATAATACATATAAGGGGGATTTTCTATGAATTTCGAGTTATCAGAAGAAGTAAAAATGATTAAAAAAGTGGTCAGGGACTTCGCAGAAAAGGAGGTGGCGCCAACCGCTGCTAAGCGAGATGAAGAAGAAAGCTTTGATCGCAGTATCTACGACAAGATGGGGGAGTTGGAGTTTACTGGCATACCATTTCCTGAAGAGTATGGAGGTAGTGATATTGGCAATGTTGCCTATGCAATAGCAGTTGAAGAACTTTCTAGGGTATGTGGATCAACTGGAGTTACCTTATCTGCTCATGTTTCACTTTGTACTTGGCCTATCTTCGCTTTTGGAACTGAGGAGCAAAAACAAAAATACTTAAAACCTCTAGCAGAAGGTAAAAAGTTAGGTGCTTTTGGTTTAACTGAGCCCAGCGCAGGTAGTGATGCTAGCGGCACTAAGACAACTGCAGTATTAGATGGTGATGAGTATGTCATCAACGGAACTAAAAACTTTATTACTAATGCAGGCGAAGCTGATACTTATGTATTTGTAGCCATGACAGCTAAGGAAAAGGGAAATAAGGGAATTAGCGCATTTATAGTTGAGAAAGGAACACCAGGCTTTTCCTTTGGTAAAAAAGAGGAAAAAATGGGGATCAGATCATCCCCTACTTATGAGTTGGTTTTCGAAGATTGCAGATTGCCAAAAGAAAACCTTTTAGGTAAAGAAGGGGAAGGCTTCAAAGTAGCTATGATGACTCTTGACGGTGGCAGGATAGGAATTGCAGCTCAAGCTTTGGGAATTGCTCAAGGTGCATATGAAACTGCATTGGCATACGCCAAAGAGAGAGTACAATTTGGTAAGCCTATTATCAAACAGCAAGCGATTCAATTTAAGCTAGCTGATATGGCAACTCAAATTGAAGCAGCAAGACTATTAACATATCAAGCAGCTTATTACAAAGACAAAGGATTTAAAGGTTATGGCAAGTACGCTGCCATGGCAAAACTGTTCGCTTCAGATGTAGCTATGGAAGTTACCACCGAAGCAGTTCAAGTTTTAGGTGGATATGGATATTGTCGCGAATATCCTGTAGAGCGAATGATGCGTGATGCGAAAATCACTCAAATATACGAAGGAACAAATGAAATTCAAAAGCTTGTAATCGGCAGTTATATATCAAAGTAATCTTGAGGGGGTAGAAACAATGAATATCGTTGTAATTATGAAACACATCTTTGAGACAGAGGCCAAAATCCAATTAGATAGTAATGGAGATATTGATCCCACTGGTGTTGCCAAGGTAATCAATCCATATGATGAATTTGCTATTGAAGAAGCAGTAAAGCTTAAAGAGGCAAAGGGAGGGAAAGTGACTATTGTTACTTATGGAGGAGCAGATTGTGAAGAATCCTTAAGAACTGCTTTGGCCATGGGTGCAGATGAAGCAACGCACATAGTAGATGAAGATGCTAGCAAAGTTGATTCCAACTATGTGGCCACTGTTTTAGCTAAGGCTATTGAAAAGTTAGAACCCCAATTAATATTAGGGGGTCAGGTTGCAATAGACGATGGCGCATCTCAGGTTGCTTCACGGATTGCTGAAATCCTTAGCTTACCACAAATCAACGTAGTGACAAAGTTGGAAGTTAAGGAAAATGAAGTTGAAGCTGTAAGAGAAATTGACGGAGGGACAGAGGTCATTTCAGCTCCTATGCCAGTTTTAGTAACAGCACAACGGGGTTTAAATGAACCAAGATATCCAGCCTTAAAGAGTATTATGAAAGCTAAAAAGAAGAAAATTGAGCAAATTGCAGTTAACGACTTAGGTGTTGAAAGAGAGTTTCTTCTAAAAACTTTAGAATTTAGCTTGCCAAAGCCTCGAGGTGGAGGAGAAGTAGTGGAAGGTGAGCCACAAGAACTAGCTCAAGCTATAGGAAAATTTTTAAGTAACGAAGCAAAGGTTATCTAAAGGAGGTTACAAAATGGCTAATAATGAGATTTGGGTAATAGTAGAACATTCTAATGGTGAATTGAAAAAGGTAACAAGTGAGGCTTTAAGTAAGTCAAGTAAGCTAGCGGAAGAGCTTGGCAAAACAGTTTGCGCAGTGTTATTAGGAGAAGGTGTAGAGCAGTTAAAAGATACTCTTGGCAAGTATGGAGCACAAAAAATTTATCTAGCTCAGGATGCTAAATTAAAGAATTATGCAACAGATAGCTATACTCATGTAATTGCAGAGCTAATAAAGGAAAAAAGTCCCTTCGCTGTTTTCGCAGGTCACACATCTATGGGTAAAGACTTGGCGCCAAGACTTGCTCAGCGTGTAAAAACAGGCTTAGCAAGTGATGTAGTTCAAATAGACGTAGATGGAGAGCAGCTTAAGTTTGTAAGACCAATTTATGCTGGTAAAGCTTTTTCTACAGTTACCATTGACAAAGCAGAACCTATAATGGCAACGCTAAGACCTAACGTTTTTCCAAATGAACCTAAAGAAGTAACTCCTGAGGTTGAAGAAGTAAGCGTTAGTATCCCTGAGGATGCCCTACGAGCAGTTATTAAAGAAGTATTACAAAGCGCTGGAGACAAAATTCAGCTTACTGAAGCAGATGTTATTGTTTCCGGTGGAAGAGGCATGAAAGAACCTGACAACTTTAAAATGCTAGAAGAACTAGCTAATGAGCTAGGAGCAGCAGTTGGTGCTTCTAGAGCAGTAGTAGATGCAGGCTGGAAGGCACATGAAATGCAGGTAGGGCAAACAGGAAAGACTGTTTCCCCAGTGCTATATATTGCATGCGGTATCTCTGGTGCCATTCAACATTTAGCTGGAATGTCTTCCTCTAAATTTATTGTAGCAATAAACAAGGATGCCGATGCTAACATCTTTAATGTGGCAGATTTTGGAGTAGTAGGAGATGCTCTCAAGGTAGTTCCTTTATTAACCGAAGAGGTAAAGAAAATCAAGTCCTCTTAAAAATGTACTCTAAGGGGGTGGTTACTGAGTGGATAACCACGTTGAAGGTATTATTAAAGGCCAAAAGCGCTCCATAGCTAAGGCCATAACCATTGTGGAGAATGGTGAGGAAAATAAATATAAGTTGCTATCCCAAATATATGACCACACAGGTAAAGCTTTAATAATCGGAATAACAGGTTCTCCAGGTGCTGGTAAAAGCTCCTTAACAGATGCATTAATCCGCGCTATTAGGGCAGACGGTAAAACGGTAGGTGTAGTCGCTGTAGACCCGTCTAGCCCCTTTAGCGGGGGTGCCCTTTTGGGCGATAGGATTAGAATGCAGGAGCACGCATTGGATGATGGAGTGTATATAAGAAGCATGGGAACTAGAGGTAGTTTAGGTGGTTTAGCTAGATCTACTAAGGAAGTGCTTAGAGTTATTGATGCTGCTGGGTTTGACGTGATAATAGTAGAAACAGTAGGGGTGGGCCAATCAGAGTTAGATATTATGACAATAGCAGACACCACTATTGTAGTTTTGACGCCAGCAGGAGGAGATCACGTACAGACAATTAAGGCGGGAATCATGGAAATTGGTGATGTGTTCGTAATTAATAAGGCAGATTTGCCTGGAGTAAAAAAGACAAAAATGGAAGTTAATTCCATGCTGGATTTGAGCACATTCGAAGACGGGTGGAGGCCTCCCGTTATTCCAACAATTTCTGTGCGAGAAGAGGGTATTCAGGAGCTTTGGAATACAATTGAAGAACACAGTCAGCACCTAAAGGATCGGGGATTATTTACTACAGAGCGAGAAAGAAAGCTGAGCCGGGAATTATTAGAAATCGTGGAGTTAGAGCTAAAGGACCAAATTCATGATTTAGTGAGAAACAACGAAAAAGTAAAAGCAGTAGTAGAGCAAGTAGTTAAACGAGAGGTAAACCCTTATACGGCAACTGCAGATATTTTCAAAGTAGGTCTTGGGAGAAAAGTGAGCTTTACACTAGATTGAATTGCTAGGGGGAATTAGTTTGAAAGAGTTTGAAAATCTGAGCAAAGAGGAATTGCAGGTCTTTGTTACCGACTTATCTAAACGCTGGCTTGCACATGATGGCTTATGGTTTCAAGCGGCTGAGAAAAAGTTTGGCATGGATACTGCAATTGAGTTAGATGTGGAGGCCTGGAGAAAGTTCACTGTAATTGAGGCAAAAAGAATTATAGCCTTTTTGGGACTTGAAGAAAACGGAGGGTTAAAAGCATTAGAACAAGCTTTAGGTTTCAGATTGTACGCTTTCATCAACAAACAGCAAATCACCTGGGAAGGAAATAATAAGCTCATTTTTAAAATGATCGACTGTAGAGTTCAGTCTGCTAGAAACCGAAAGGGATTGCCTGACTTTCCCTGTAAGCCTGTTGGACTCGTTGAGTACAGCGAATTTGCAAAGACCATAGATAGTCGAATTAAAACTAAGTGCATTTCCTGCCCACCTGATGACCACCCAAAAGAATATTACTGCGCATGGGAATTTGAGTTGGAGGGTGATTATGAATAAGAAGGGGATAGTGCAAGTTTATACCGGAGATGGAAAGGGTAAAACTACGTCTTCCTTAGGGCAGACAATGCGAGTATTAGGTCATGGCTGGAAAGTGGTAATGATTCAATTCATGAAAGGTAGCCCCAAGTACGGTGAGGTGAAGTTTGCTGAAAAAACACCAAACTTTACTCTAATTCAATCAGGGTTAGAGACATTTGTCAGCAAAGAAAATCCTTCAAAAGAGGATCTGAGGTTGGCAAAAGAGGGCTGGAATAAAGCAAAAGAGATCTTAAAAAATGGTAGCTGCGACCTATTAGTCCTAGATGAAATTAATATTGCTTTGGACTACAATCTTGTTCCATTAAACGAAGTGGTACACTTTATAAAAAATAAACCTACCCATTTGGATCTTATTATGACTGGTCGTTACGTTCCTAAAGAAATAGTAGAGCTAGCTGATTTGGTTAGCGAAGTGCGAGAGGTTAAGCATCACTATAGCAGCGGTGTAGAAGCGCGAGAAGGTGTGGAATTTTAGCATTGAAAGGAGAGAGAGAATGTCTGAAAGGGAAAGTCTTAAAAATTTAAGAGAAAAAAAGGACGCGTGGGAAGAGAGGTATGCCGTAAAGTGTAAAGATCGGCCAATTGAATTTACCACTGTGTCAGGAGAACCTATCGACAAACTCTATACACCTCTAGATGTAGAGGGAATGAACTACGACCAAGATATTGGTCTACCTGGAGAGTTTCCTTATACCCGAGGTGTTCAACAAAATATGTATCGCGGTCGGATGTGGACTATGCGCCAATTTGCCGGCTTTGCAACTGCTAAAGAATCCAATGAGCGCTATAAATTTTTGCTAAGTCAGGGGCAGACTGGTTTAAGTATTGCCTTTGATATGCCCACAATAATGGGCTATGACTCAGATCATCACCGCTCTCAAGGAGAAGTTGGACGCTGCGGTGTTGCAATTGACTCCTTACGGGACATGGAGGTTTTATTTGACGGAATCCCCCTTGACCAAATTAGTACCTCAATGACAATAAACGCCCCGGCAGCTATTATCTGGTCCATGTATATTGCAACTGCAGCAAAACAAGGTGTATCTTCGGAAAAATTAAGGGGAACACTTCAAAATGACATTTTAAAGGAGTATATAGCACAGAAATCTTGGATTTTCCCACCAGAGCCCTCCATGAGATTAATTACCGATATCTTCAGTTATGCCAAGGATAACGTCCCCAAATGGAATACAGTTAGCATTAGTGGTTATCACATTAGAGAAGCAGGAGCTACTGCAGTTCAGGAACTAGCATTTACTCTGGCTGACGGCTTTGCATATGTAGAAGCAGGGATGGAAGCTGGGTTAAATGTTGATGATTTTGCACCAAGACTCTCATTTTTCTTTAACTCTCATGTTGATTTCTTTGAAGAGATAGCAAAAATGAGAGCAGCAAGGAGAATATGGGCAAAGCGAATGAAGGAGAAATATGGAGCGAAAGATGAGCGTTCATTGCTCCTACGCTTCCATACGCAAACAGCTGGTTGCTCACTCACAGCCCAGCAGCCTGAGAACAATATCGTCCGCACAGCATTCCAGGCGTTAGCAGCAGTACTAGGTGGAACTCAATCACTACATACAAATTCTATGGATGAAGTTCTAGCTTTACCTACAGAGAAAGCAGTACAAATAGCTTTGAGAACACAACAACTTATAGCTCATGAGACTGGAGTTACTAACACAGTTGACCCATTGGCAGGTTCTTACTTCGTGGAAAGTTTAACCAATCAAATGGAAGAAAAAGCTGAAGAGTATTTCACCGAAATAGATAGACTTGGTGGAGTTCTACCTGCAATAGATAAGGGCTTTTTCCAACAGGAGATTGCAGATGCGGCTTATGAATATCAGAGAGCCATCGATAGTAAGAAAAAAATTATTGTTGGCTTAAATGAGTACGTAAAGAAAGACGAAGAAATAGAGATTGAAACCTTAAAAATTAATCCAGAAATTGAAAAGGAGCAAGTGCGCAAGTTAAATGAGTTAAGACAAAACAGGGATAATGCTCAAGTAGAAAAGACATTAGCTCAATTGCGAGAAGCTTCTAAAGGTCCAGATAATTTAATCCCCTACATTTTAGATTGTGTAAACGCTTATGCTACTCTAGGGGAAATAGTGCAAGTTTTCCGCGAGACGTTTGGTGAATACAAGGAAAAGCCTCTATTTTAGCCACTAAAATGGGAAGAGGAGGAGAGCTATGAGTAAAATGATAAAGGTCTTAGTAGGTAAGCCCGGCTTAGATGGGCACGATCGGGGTGCAAGGGTGATAGCCCGAGCTTTCCGCGATGCGGGCATGGAAGTAATATATACTGGATTGCATCAAACCCCAGAGCAGATTGTGGATGCTGCAATTCAGGAGGATGTAGATATTGTAGCTGTTTCAATCTTATCAGGAGCGCATATGACCTTAATTCCTAGGATCAGGGAACTACTAGACCAAAATAACGCTGAAGATATAACTTTAATTGGAGGGGGAACTATCCCCGAAGAGGATATTGATGAATTAAAAAAGGCAGGAGCTGCCAAGGAACTATTCACACCTGGAACACCAATCGATGAGATAGTGAGCAGTGTTCGCACTATCGCAAACAATTAAAAATTAGGAGGTATTTAACATGGTCAATGTGGAAAAAATTTATTCGCAAAAACTAATGAACCCAGAGAAAGCGGTAGAACTAATAGAGTCTAATTTTCAAATAGTATTTCCTACAGGAGCAGGAGAACCAGCTGTCCTTGCAGAAGCACTTTCAAATAGAAGAAGTGAACTTAAAAATGTGGTGATAAATCAAATCTTACCTCTTAGATCTCCAGCATATCTTGACCCTAACACAACTGAAAATATTAGGCACAATGCCTGGTTTTTAGGAGGGCCAACTAGAAAAGGTTTTAATGAAGGCTGGATTACTGCTACTCCTAACTATTTCTATGAGCTACCAATCCTAATTGAGCGGGGCAATCTGCCAGTAGATGCTGTAATGGCTACAGTTTCACCTATGGATGAACACGGTTATTTCAGCTTGAGCTGTGCAGTGGATTACACATTAGCCGCTATAAAGCAAGCTAAAGTAGTAATTTTAGAAGTAAATAAGAATGCACCTAGAACCTTAGGGAATAATGCAGTCCATATTTCAGATGTTTCAGCTGTAGTAGAAACAGATACAGCTATTCCCACATTGAAAATACCACCAATTTCAGAAGTAGAAGAAAACATCGGAAACTACATTGCGGAGCTCATTCCCGATGGAGCCACAATTCAAGTTGGGTTTGGCGGTGTTCCTAATGCAGTATGTAAGGCTCTAGAGCACAAAAAAGACTTAGGTGTACATACGGAAATGGTTACCGACGGAATGGTTGATCTTTATGAGAAGGGTGTTATTACAAACAAGAAAAAGAGTTTCCACCCAGGCAAGTTTTTAGGTACATTTGTTCTTGGAACTCAGAAGCTATACGACTTTGTAAATAATAACCCAGCCATTGAAATGCAACCTGTTAATTATACAAATGACCCAGTTAACATTGGCAAGAACGATAACTTATGTGCGGTTAATGCAGCTATTGAAGTAGATTTATTGGGACAATGTGTTTCTGAAACTATTGGCAACTTCTACTGGAGTGGAACCGGAGGTCAGGCAGACTTTGGTCATGGAGCAAACAGATCTAAAGGCGGAAAAGGCTTTATCTCAATATCCTCTACTGCTAAAAATGGTACGGTCTCAAGGATTGTCTCTAACCTAAATAAAGGTGGCGTAGTAACTACTAGTAAGAACAGTGTAGATTATATTGTCACAGAATATGGGGTAGCGCATCTAAGAGGTAAAAACACTTCTGAGAGAGCAAAGCAATTGATAGCTATCGCCCATCCTAAGTTCCGAGAGGAATTAACCTTTGATGCAGCCAAGAGGGGATTAATTTAATCTAAACGGGGAGTTGATAAAATGGATTTTACAAAGGTGGTAACTAGTCGTAGAAGCATTCGCAAATATACTGATCAAGTAGTAGATCAGGATAAAATAATTAGAATAGTGGAAGCTGCTAGGCTAGCGCCGTCTTGGAAGAATCTTCAGTGCTGGAGGATACTAGTTGTAGATGATAAGGACAAAAAAGAGCTGCTTATCGATGCTTTTGAAGATACCAATCCAGGCAAAAAAGCCATAGCCCAAGCTCCTGTTTTAATAGTGGTTTTTGCTGACCCCCAGGCCTCTGGTGTAGTAGGCGATAAGCAGTACTACCTAGTGGATATAGGAATCTGCATGGAACACATGGTATTGGCAGCTCAAGCTGAAGGATTGGGTACTTGTTGGTTGGGACTCTTTGATGAAGATAAAGTGAGAGCAGCCCTTGATGTTCCTGAACAACTAGTACCAGTGGCAATGACGCCCTTAGGTTACCCCAATCAGGAGCCTAAACCAAGACCGAGAAAAGAGCTAAATGAGATTGCCTTTAAAAACTCCTTTGGTCAGACTTTAGAATAATTGGAGGTTGAATCAATGGAAGAAAAGGCTTTAGAAGCTCGGAATAAGGCGGGAGACTACTTTAAACAGGGGTACAATTGTGCAGAAGCTATTTATTTAGCTTTTATAGATTTGAATATGATAGATGGAGACAGAAATGCAGTGAGAATGCTTACTGGATTTGGCGGGGGAATGGGAGAAGCCGGTTGTAGCTGCGGGGCTTTAACTGGGTCAGTAGTTGTCTTAAATCACATTAATGGAAGAACAACTACAGAAGCTGATCGCCATAGAGCTTATACTCACGCAAAAGCCTTTCATAATGTCTTTAAAGAAAAATTTGGATCTACCTGCTGTCGCTCCTTAAATAAATACGAGTTTGATTCTAAAGAACACCTAAAAAACTGCCTTAAAATTACTGGAAATACTGCAAAATTACTTCAAGAATATTTGGGAAATAATAATTAACTGCATTTTAAAAAAGCCGTTCGATATGAGCGGCTTTTTTGTATCAAATTTTTTTATAGGGAAATATTAAGTAGAAATAGTAGAACATAATGCAGAAAGGATTGTGGCCTTATGACAGAACCTGGAGCTATAAGCGTAACTAGACCTGTAAGTGACGATTTACCCAAAGAAAAATTTGATGAATTAGATACTTTTATAAAACAAGTGGATAATAGTAAAGGAGCTTTGATTGAGATATTACATAAAGCTCAAAATATCTTCGGTTATCTTCCAAGGGATTTACAGTTGTATATAGCAAGAGTATTGGATATACCAGGAGCAGAGGTTTACGGAGTTGTCAGTTTTTATTCATATTTTTCTACAAAGCCTAAGGGTAAACATATCGTAAGCGTTTGTATGGGAACAGCTTGCTTTGTTAAAGGAGCAGATAAAATACTAGAGCAATTTAAAAAGCAATTAGGAATTGATGCAAATGAGACTACTGAAGATGGAAATTTTACTCTACAAGATGTGCGATGCATTGGCGCCTGCGGCTTAGCACCTGTAATAACTGTTAATGGTAAAGCACATGGTAGGATTAAAGATCCAGAACGCGAGGTAGCAGAGATTATAAATACTTATAGCAAGTAGGAGGGAAAGATGGTGATAAAATCATTAGATGAATTAAAGAAAACTAAAGAACAATCTGGACAGAAGCTAGAACTACGAATGCACCAAAAGGCCACAGGTAAAATCACGAAAAACATTATTGTATGCGCTGGTACCGGTTGTGTAGCTAGTGATAGCGACAAGGTTATAAAAAACCTTCAGTTAATTATAAAAGCGCGTGGCCAGGAAGATACAGTTAAAGTCTTAAAGACAGGTTGTTTTGGATTTTGTGAACAAGGCCCTATACTTAAAGTGGAGCCAGATGATATTTTTTATGTCCAGGTAGGACCTAAGGACGCCAAAGACATTGTTGATGAACACATTATAAATGGCAACATTGTAGAGAGACTACTTTATCAAGATGTTCAAACTAAGGAGCGAACATCTAAACAAACAGATATGGGGTTTTATAAAAAACAGAAACGTGTAGCTTTAAGAAATTGCGGTCTAATTGATCCAGAGGACATTTATGAATATATAGCACTAGGAGGATATGAAGCCCTTGGTAAAGCAATAAAAGAAATGAGTAGAGACCAAGTTATAGAAATTGTAAAAGAATCTGGCCTAAGAGGCAGAGGTGGAGGGGGATTTCCAACAGGTCTCAAGTGGGAAATAACCAAAAAACAAGAAGGGGAAGAAAAGTTCATTATTTGTAATGCTGATGAGGGAGACCCTGGTGCTTTTATGGATAGAAGTATTTTAGAAGGAGATCCCCATAGCATTTTAGAGGCTATGGCCATTGGCGCTTATGTTATAGGTGCATCTAAGGGAATTATTTATATTAGAGCTGAGTATCCACTGGCAATTGAGAGATTAGAAATAGCACTAAAGCAGGCTAGAGAACTTGGTTTATTAGGTTATAATATTTTTGGTAGCCAGTTCAGCTTTGATATAGTCATAAAATATGGTGCCGGTGCATTTGTCTGTGGTGAAGAAACAGCACTAATTAATTCTTGCGAAGGTAAGAGGGGAGAACCAAACTACAAGCCACCCTACCCAGCTGAAGAAGGTTATTGGGGCCATCCAACTTGTGTAAATAATGTAGAGACTTTTGCTAATGTGCCTTTAATCTTAACTAAAGGAGCCCAGTGGTTTGCTGGCCTGGGAACAGAAAAAAGCAAGGGGACAAAAGTTTTTGCTTTAGCAGGTAATATAAATAATGTGGGTCTAGTGGAGGTACCTATGGGTATTACTCTGCGAGAAATAATATACGACATTGGAGGCGGAATCCCAAATGGGAAGAAATTCAAAGCTATTCAAACAGGAGGCCCTTCAGGTGGAGTAATTTGTGAGAAAGATTTAGATACTATAATCGATTATGATAGTCTGCTTGAGAAGGGCTCAATGATGGGCTCTGGAGGTCTAATAGTAATGGACGAGGATGACAACATGGTGGAGATAGCTAAATTTTATCTTGAATTCACCATGGATGAAGCCTGTGGCAAGTGTGCCCCTGGTAGAATAGGCACTAAAAGATTACATGAAATGTTGGAGAAAATATTAAACGGGGAAGCAACAAGAGCTGATTTAGATGCATTAAAGCAACTTGCTTTTGCAGTAAAGGATACTTCTCTTTGTGGCTTATGTCAAACAGCTCCTAACCCTATTATAAGCACAATGAAGCACTTTAGCGAAGAATACGAAGCACAATTAAAGTGAGGTGGAAGCATGTCTGATGATAAAGAAATGATAAATATACAAATTAATGATCAAAGTTTATCCGTTCCCAGTGGAATCACTATTTTAGAAGCAGCTCATGAAGCAGGAGTAAAAATCCCCACATTATGTCACCTTGATTTACACAATTTACAGCTATACAATAAGACTGCCTCGTGTAGAGTTTGTATGGTTGAAATGGGAAGTGACCAGACGCGGAACAAACTTGTTCCCTCGTGTGTTACACCTGTAGCTGAGGGAATGGCAGTGAGAACAGATACAATTAGGGCAATCACTGCTAGAAGAACAGCAGTTGAACTTCTACTATCTAATCATCCCAATGAATGCTTTACCTGCCCAAAAAACTTAGAGTGTGAGCTTCAATCGTTGGCTGAAGAACTTAACGTTAGGCAGATTCGATGGGAAGGGGAACGAATGGATTATCCCAAAGATGCTTCCAGTGGCGCAATTGTAAAAGACGCTAACAAATGTATTTACTGTAGACGATGTGAGACTGGATGTAATCATGTTCAAACCTGTGGGATCCTATCGGGAATTGGAAGAGGGTTTAATTCTTTTGTAGGTCCATTTAATAATATGCCTATGGCGGATACGTCTTGCACCTATTGTGGACAATGCGTTCAGGTATGTCCCACTGCTGCTCTAACGGAAGTGTATCACACGGACAAGGTATGGGAAGCACTCAATGATCCAGATAAACATGTGATCGTACAAACAGCACCAGCAATCAGAGTAGCTTTAGGGGAATTGTTTGGTATGGAAGCAGGAACCATAGTGACTGGAAAAATGGTGACAGCATTAAAGCGTATGGGCTTTGATGCTGTATTCGATACTAACTTTGGAGCAGACTTAACTGTAATGGAAGAGGCTTCAGAATTGATCTATAGATTAGAGAACAATAAAACTCTGCCAATTCTCACAAACTGCTGTCCCGCTTGGGTTAAATTTATAGAACATCAATTTCCCGATTTAATCCATGTTCCGTCCACTTGCAAATCACCACACATTATGTTTGGTCAAATTGCCAAAACTTATTATGCGGAAGAACACGGAATCGATCCTGATAAGATTGTAGTAGTTTCCATTATGCCTTGTATCGCTAAAAAAGCTGAAGCAAAGCGCCCTGAACTTACAAAGGACGAAAGAGATAATGTGGATATAGTAGTAACTACAAGAGAGTTGGGGTCAATGATAAAAGAAGCGGGAATTGAATTTGATATATTACCAGATAGCCAATTCGACAGCCCCCTAGGAGAAACTACTGGAGCTTCGGCGATTTTTGGCACTGCAGGAGGAGTAATTGAAGCAGCCCTGCGTACAGCCCATGAATGGATTACAGGAAAAACCCTTGAAAATGTGGAATTCGAGCAATTGCGTGGTATGGATGGAGTGAGAAAAGCAACTGTACAGGTAGGTGAACATGAACTAAACATAGGCATAGCCAGTGGATTAGGAAACGCTCGAATGCTTTTAAATGAAATCAAGGAAGGTAAATCAGAGTATCATGCCATTGAAATTATGGCCTGTCCTGGTGGGTGTATTGCTGGTGGTGGCCAACCCTATCACCATGGAAATCATGAGGTGGTTAAAAAACGAAGAGAGGCAATATACCAAGAGGACAGACGAAAAGACGTGAGAAAGTCTCATGAAAATAAGGAAATTATTAAACTGTACAAGAATTATTTAGGTAAACCATTTGGAGATAAAGCTCATAAATTATTACACACTCATTTCGAAAAGAGAGAGCGAATATAGATTGGCAGATAAAACCCCTCTAGTAGGGGTTTTATCTGTGCTATAATAAATTTTAATAAGTGTTTTAGGAGGTTGAAACTGTGGAATATTTACCAATAATAGTGGCTTTAATTCTTTTCGCTCTAGGAATATTAGGGACCTTTTTACCCATAATGCCCGGTTCCATATTAATATTACTGGGAATTGTTATATATGGTGTTATGACTGACTTTGAGAACTTATCTCTGGGATTTTATATGCTTCAGACATTGGCTGCTATTCTTGTAATAGCTACAGATTATATTACTTCAGCTCTAGGTGTTAAGAAATTTAATGGTTCTAATGCTTCCATATGGGGTGCTTCTGTTGGAGTATTTGCAGGGATATTTTTGCTTGGTCCAATCGGGTTAGTTCTAGGACCTTTTTTGGGTGCTTATTTAGGAGAGTTGTTAGCTGGTAAAACTGTAAAAAATGCCGTTACTGCAAGTATAGGTGCACTTGTAGGATTATTGGGTGGAATTATTGTAAAGCTTAGTATTGAAATAGCAATGATTACCTGGTTTTTCATCATTATTTTTTAATGTTTTCCTTTTAAAATGGGAAACTTAATAGGGACCATATTTTTAAAGGAGGAATTTAAAAAGTGAAGAAATACGAATGTACAGTTTGTGGTTATATTTATGATCCAGCAAAGGGAGATCCTGATAATGACGTTCAACCAGGTACCGACTTTGCGGATGTTCCTGAAGATTGGGTCTGTCCTACATGTGGTGCTGGAAAAGGTGATTTCGAAGAGGTGAAATAATGAAACCTATTAAAATCAATGACGGTATTTATTGGGTAGGTGCTATAGATTGGGATGTAAGAAACTTTCATGGCTATATAACACAAAGGGGAGCAACCTACAATGCTTATCTAATTATAGATGAAAAGATAACGTTAATTGACACTGTAAAGCCTCAGTTTTTTGATGAGATGATTAAGCGAATTTCTCATATTGTTGATCCTGCAAAGATAGATTATATCATATCTAACCATGTAGAAATGGACCATTCAGGTAGTTTACCTCAGCTAATGGAGTTTGCTAGCAATGCAACTGTTATCGCATCGCCGAAGGGGAAAGAAGGTCTACAGAGCCACTATAACGGTGCTTGGAAGTTCGAAGTAATGAAATCAGGTGATATACTCAATTTAGGTAAAAGAAGTATTGAGTTTTTATTAACTCCGATGCTTCATTGGCCCGACAATATGATAGGCTATCTAAAGCCAGAGAAAATACTTTTTTCCAATGATGCATTTGGTCAGCATCTAGCTTCTTCTGAGCGTTTTGACCATGAACTTCCAATAGCTATAGTGCTAGAAGAAACGAAAAAATATTATGGAAATATAATTTTACCTTTTGGCAATCAAGTTACTAAAGCAATAGAAGCAGCTGAAGCTTTAGATATTGAAGTAATTGCTCCCAGTCACGGAGTCATCTGGAAGAAGCACATTTCAGATATTTTAAGTATCTATAAAAAATGGTGTAAAAATAACACTGAATCAAAAGCAGTGATAGTCTATGACACCATGTGGAATTCCACAGAAAAGATTGCTTATGCAATCCAATCAGCTTTCGAAGCTAAGGGTATCTCAACAAAAATGAGAAACCTAAAAACAAACCACATTTCCGATATAATGACCGACATAACTGATGCCAAATTCATTTGTGTGGGTTCACCTACGTTAAATAATAATATGCTTCCTACAGTTGCAGGTTTATTAACTTACTTAAAAGGTTTAGTTCCTAAGAACAGAATAGGTATGGCCTTTGGTTCCTATGGATGGAGTGGTCAGAGTATTGATCAGGTAGAGGATGCATTAAAAAGCTGTAGGTTTGACCTGATGGAGAAAATAAAAACACAATACATCCCAGATCAAGCTAGTATTGAAGAAATTGCTGCTAATACAGTAAAAACTCAAATGCACAAATGACTAAAAAGTGATATAATAATTTAGTAAGTATGCCCTAATCATATTTATAATGATTAAGGGCATTTATTTTATAATTGTGGAGGTAATGCTGTGAGAATGAAGTTTAAAAGCTTGTTTGCTGTAATTGCACTTTTATTTTTACTGGTACTAGGAGATCGAGGTATCCACCTGGTCACTGATTTGCTTTGGTTTGCATCTTTTGGTTATGAAAGCGTCCTTGTGACAATAGTTACCTATCAATGGATTACTAGATTAGTAGCTGCTTTCATTATAGGAATTTTCATCTATGCAAACCTATATATTACCTTGAAAGTTGTAAGAGTTCACACCAATACAAATATCGAATACCTTGGTTCATATTCAATACCTTTTAACGAATTACCTATTGCAAGATATTTAACTGAGAGAAGAATTAAACTTATTTACATATTAACTAGTATCTTTTTTGCTTTTTCCATGAGCGCAGTAATGACAAATCAGTGGTCTACTATTTTAAAGTACCTAAATTCTGTGAATTTTGGTCAGCTTGACCCATTGTTTGATAAAGATATTTCCTTTTATATTTTCCAATTGCCTTTTTACCAACTACTACATTCCCTGTTCATGGGAGTAACAGTATTGACCTTACTTTTAGTAGTATCGGTTTATGTATTATTTACACCCAGAGGAAGTCTTAACTTTCAATTTCAGAGCCACAAGCAACCTCAAGTGCATTTAAGTGCTCTTGGGGCATTCTTGTTTCTTTTAATAGGAATAAAGTACAAATTCAATACTTTTAATTTATTGTATTCCCAATCTGGAGCAGTTTTTGGGGCAGGTTTTACTGATATTAATGTTAAACTGCCTGTATACAATTTTTTAGCCGTATTGGCTATAATTACCGCTATTTATGCTTTAATAAATATTTTCCTTAACAAAAGAAAAGTTCTTTTCATAATGATAATTTCATTGGTGACATCTTCTTTACTATTAGCAGGAATTCTTCCTGCAGTAGTTGAAAGATTTTATGTAGAACCTAATCAATTTGCCAGAGAACAGGACTACTTAGAATACAATATTGAATACACAAGAAATGGATATGCTCTGAATAATATCCAGGAAAAACCTTTTGAGTTGGAGCACGATTTCTCTAAAACTTTTATAGAGGATAATGCAAATACACTTCAGAATGTACGCCTGTGGGACTGGCGTCCACTAAAGGAAACATATGATCAACTACAGGGATTGAGGCCCTATTATAAGTTTACACAAATTAATATTGATCGGTATGATTTTGACGGCGATTATAGGCAAGTAATGTTGGGGGCTAGAGAACTAGATTATTCTTATCTACCAGAACGAGCCCAAACCTGGCAAAATCAAAAATTACGCTATACACATGGTTACGGCTTAGCAATGAGTCCAGCCACCGAGGTAACTTCAGGGGGGCAACCTGAATTTCTAATTAAAGATATGCCTCCAAGAGTAGAACCTAATTTGGGTATAACTGTAGATAGGCCTGAAATATATTTTGGCGAATTGACTACAGAATACGTTGTTGCTAACTCAAAAAGTGAAGAGGTGAGTTATCCATCAGGTACTGATAATGTTTACACTAATTACAGCGGTACTGGAGGGATACAATTAAATTCATTTTTCAAGAAAGCTTTATATGCCTATAAATTAAAAGACTTTAGACTACTCTTAAGCAGTGAAATAGAACCTGAAAGTAGACTACTATATGATCGAGATATTGACACTATGGTGAAAAAACTAGCACCTTTCCTTAAATTTGACAGTGATTACTACCTAGTGCTTAGTGAAGGTAGATTGTATTGGATCCGTGATGCCTACACTACTTCAAGCTTGTATCCATACTCTGAGCCCACTAGGGGTTGGGGCAATTATGTTAGGAACTCAGTAAAAGTCGTAGTAGATGCCTATAATGGTAGTGTCAATTTTTATATATCAGATGAGAGTGACCCTATTATCAAAAGCTATAACCAGATGTTTCCTAATATGTTCAAAAGCATTAACACCTTAGATGATAATTTGCAAAAACACATTAGATATCCCGTAGACTTTTTTGCAGTACAAGCTCATATTTTTACTAATTACCATATGCAAAACCCTCGGGTATTTTATAATCGAGAAGATGCCTGGAATATTCCTGAGGAACAATATCGAGGCCAAAGTCAACTAATGGATCCCTATTACACAATAATGGAGTTACCAGGTGTAGGTGAGCCCGAGTACGTACTGATGTTACCCTTTACTCCAGAGCGCAGAAGGAATATGGTATCATGGTTAGCTGCTAGAAACGATGGTGATAACTACGGTCAAATGATATTATATCGCTTCCCAAAGGAAGGGTTAGTTTATGGTCCAGCGCAAATAAACGCCAGAATTGACCAAGACACTGAAATTTCTCAACAACTAACTCTTTGGGACCAAAGAGGGTCTCAGGTACTTAGGGGTAATATGATGGTGTTACCAATTGCAAATTCAATACTCTACGTAGAACCTCTTTTCCTACAGGCAGAACAGAGTAATATACCTGAATTGAGTAGAGTAATAGTCAGTTATGAAGAAGAAATAGTTATGGCCGAAACCTTCGAACAAGCCTTAAGAGAAATTTTCAAGGACGAAGCTATGGAGCAGATTATTGACGAAGCTACTGAGGGAGAAGACTTTATTTTAAATGAACAGTTAGATAGTCTTGAAGAACTGATCGAAAAAGCTAACGAACTCTATCAGGCTGCTCAAGAAAGCTTATCAAATGGAGAGTGGGCAGAATATGGAGAGAAGATGAAAGAATTAGAAACTATTTTGAAAAGATTAAATTCCAGTATTTAAAATCTACAGGAGGGATGCAGGTGGTATCCATCATGAAACTGGCCAGTATTGCTATTGTAAATAGCAGTAAAGTAGAAGCTGAAGAAATAATAAAATTGCTTGAAGAATTAGGTGTTAGTAACACCTCTTTGCTTACTACTAAAGATATAGTAAATAAACCCCTAGCTTTGGGGAAGTTTAACTTTGCTATTATCGCCTTAGATAACAAAGGTTTAGACCACTGTATCCCTGAGTTCTTTAATCAAAACAAGGTCCCATTTGCTTATTTATCAGATATTTTCATTACTTCTGAGAGCTTAGAAGCCACTCACTATGACTATTGTGTAGGTTATTTAGGCTGGCCTCTGTATAAAAAAGAACTTAATAACTTACTAGTTTATGAATTAGCGAAACCTAAAGGAATAAGGGGCTGCCATAGAGAAGAAGAGAAATGCCAAAAAGAGAAAAATGTATACAAGGCTCTATTTGAAAACTCCCAAGATGCTATAGTCTATTATGATAAAGATGGGATTGTAGAAAATGCCAACGAACAGTTTCTACATTTATTAAATTATCAAAAACATGAGATTCTAGGAAAATATATAAAAGATGTAATCGACCCTTTGAATTTAATCGATGAGCATGGCTATACTAAGGTATTAAATGGGGAAAAAGTAAACTTTGAAACAATAAGATATGACAAACATGGCAAAAAGTTTAATGTAATTCACAGGGGTGTTCCCTTTATTTTAAACGGAGTACTCCACGGAGGTTTTACCATTTACAGCGATATTAGCGAAAGTAAAATGCTTCAAGAGCGATTAATTGAAAGTGAAGCTAAATTTCAAAGGTTAATTGCCACTGCCCAAGATGCAATTATAATAATGGATCACAATGGACTTGTAACCCATTGGAATTATGCTGCTGAAAAAATCTTTGACTACACTGAAACAGAGGCTATTGGAAATGATTTACATGAGTTAATCACTCCCAGTTATTATCATGAGGAGTTCTCAAAAAAATTTGGTGAATTTATGGTCACTGGTAGGGGAAATGCCATTGATAGCACGGTAGAGCTGACAGCTTGTAAAAAAGATGGAACTGAATTCCCAGTTGAAGTGTCTTTATCCGCTGTAAAAATAAAAGGCCAGTGGCATTCTGTAGGAATTTTGAGGGATGTTACTGAGCGAAAAGAACAGGAAAAAAATCTAATTAATTATACTACTGAAATTGAGATGCAGCGAATCGAACTAGAAAACACATATGAACGGATAAACAGGGAAATCAATAAAGCAAAAGAAATTCACGAGCGAGTTCTTCCCCGTGAACTTCCCCAGACAGATCGAATTAGAATTGCTGCTCATTACCAACCTGCCGATGAATTAGGCGGAGATTTATACAATGTAATTAAAGTTAACAATAAACTGATATTGTATCTAGCTGATGTGACTGGTCACGGATTAGATAGCGCACTTATGTCAGCATTCATCAAAGAGGCTGTTAGCAGCTACATAAGTTTAGCCCAGGAGGAGAATGTATATCCTATAACTCCCAAGGAAATTTTAAACCACATTTTAAACCAATATCTAAGTGAAAATTTTCCTGAAGATTACTTTGTCTGTGTGCTAATGACAGTTTGGGATTTAGATTCTAATGTTTTAGCTTTTAGTAATGCAGGGGTACACTCGGTACCGCTTCTTGTTACAGGAGATAAGACTGTAACAAGGCTGGGCAAGTGCTTTCTTCCTATTACCAACAGTATTCCTAGAGATGTACTCGTTTATGAAGAACAACATGTAGTAATTCCTGAAGATGCAACTATTTTGTTTTCTACTGATGGGCTTACAGAGCATACAGAGGGCAATGAAAATTTTGAAAACATTTTAGAGCAAGTGATAGTAGATGCCCATTCACTGCTTCCTAAGTTTACTGTATCTCACATAAATTATGAGTTTAAAAAGTTTGCTAATGGCAATAAGACTAATGATGATATCACTTATCTAGTTGCAAAGAATCTGGGGACTACTAACAAAGATTACTTTATAATTGGTAGGTGTATCAAAAATTACTCAGATGCTGTGACTAGATTTAAAGATTCTTTAACTAAATGGGATACTGGTTTAGACATAGATACATTAGCAATAGGATTTAACGAAATGATAATGAATGCAATCGAACACGGCAATAGTTTAGAACAATCTACTGAAGTTAATGTAGAGATAATTGATAGTCCTGAAAGACTTTATGTGGTGATTAAGGATCAAGGAATGGGTTTTAAATGGGAAGATGCTATAGATGAAAGCTGTAATTTTCTTTCATCAGCGGAAAGAGGTAGAGGTATAGCAATGGCAAAACTCTGTTATGATCATGTTTGGTATAATCGAAAGGGAAATGAAGTATTATTAGTTAAAGAAAAGGCGGTTAGATAATATGTTGGCCAACATTTATAGTAACGAGTGGAGTGTTTTCAAAAGATATTATAGTAAACTTTTTTTTATAGTTATGGGATTATCATTTTTTATTGCAGCCTCTGGATACTGGTGGTTAATACAAAATCCAGAACAGACGGAAAAAGCTATGCAGGATTTAATGACGATGTTTCAACAACTAGGCGTATCTCCGGATATTTCTGCGCTGGAGATGTTTAAGATAATTTTAATGCAAAATCTTCGCGCTGCTTTATTAACAGTTGCATTAGGGTTAATACCCTTAGTAGTTTTACCGCTGTTAAGTCCTGTAGTTACAAGCGGTACAGTTAGTGCATTATCCGCATTTATGCATATTAACAATGAACCTGTATTAAATACCTTATTGTTTGGAATAGCCCCTCACGGCATAATAGAACTGCCTGCTCTTTTTTTTTTTTTTTTTTTTTTTTTTTAAGCAGCAGTGTGGGAATTTTCTTGAGCTTGACTATACTAAAGAATATCTTCTCTAGGGGCTCATATGATATGGGAGTAGGCGATGCAATTAGACAGGCTGGTAAAACCTTCATCTTCGTCATCGCTCCGCTGATACTTGTTGCTGCAGTTATTGAGAGTTTTGTTACTCCACTATTAGCTACTATCTTTATTATGTAAAATAAGGGGGTATTTACTTGGGAAAATTAGTTGCTATAACAGGTGCTGGAATCTCAAAAGCAAGTGGTATTCCCACTTTTGAGGATATGGGTACTGATATTAGAGATAAACTTACGCGCGATTATTTCGAATCGTACCCTGAGGATTTCTATTCAGGACTATTGCCTTTAAAGCGTGCTATTGATACCGCTGAACCAAATGGAGCTCACTTGGCACTTGCAGAAAGGAAGGTGCCAGTTATAACCATGAATATCGATGGGCTGCACACAAAAGCAGGAAGCAAGGATGTGTTGGAGGTTCATGGAAATCTTGATTTTTTCTATTGTGGTGAATGTGATAATAGGTATGATTATACGGAACTTGAAAACTCCATATATTGCAAGGAATGCTCTAATCTCATACAGCCTAATGTAGTATTGTACGGCGATACTATTAGGAGTTACTTTCCGGCTCTTGACTTAGTTGGTGCAGCAGATCATGTATTAGTGGTGGGAACGTCTTTTTACACATCAACTGTTAATGACTTTGTCTATCGAGCTCAAGCGGCAGGTAATCAAATAACTATAATTAACGAAAATGCTGAAGAAAAAGTAGCACAGTTTTTGTCTAATTTCTTTTCCTAATTAATAGATATAAGAATAGTGAAACCACTTTCCTGATATAGGAGGGAGTTAAATGAGTAAGCTCAGAACTATTCTTATATGCATTTGTATTTTATTCTTTGGAGCGTTAGTATTAAACAATAATTTGGACAGAGTTTTTGTAAATCAACAAACTATAAAATCTAGCACAGTTAAAGAGAAAATTAAAGACTTATGGGAGTTATCCACTGTCCAATATGTCTATACTAATGTTGTGGTTTTTGAAGATAAGTGGGAATTTGCGGGTACATCACTTCCATTTACAGGAAAGAGCTTTTTGATTAAATATACTGGCTATATTAAGGCAGGCGTTAATCTTGATAATGTGGAAATTGAAATTTTGGATTCCGATAGCATAAGCATTACCGTTAGCCAAGCCCAAATAATAGCTAATGTTATTAATGAAGAGGAAGTCTACATCTATGATGAGAGATCTTCTTTATTTAATCGCTTGAGTATTAGTGATTTATACAGTATCCTTCCAGCTGAAAAGGAAGCCATGGAAGCAGAGGTTGTAGAGCAGGGATTTTTAGAAGATGCCAATGAAAAGGCCAAATTATTATTGGAGGGACTTCTCAATAGCATGGGTTTCAATCAGGTTGTTATTACTTTTAAATAATTTAAGGGTAGCATATATAAAAAGCTATTACTCTTCTGTTCCGGTGTATACTAGTAATATATTCTTTTATAAAAGTAAAAAATAAAAAATGACTTTTCATTTTTTAAAGGACTTAATATTTGTTATGTTGAATATAAGATTGTTGTAAAACTTTGTGATATTGGCTATCTAAAGTTAGGAGGATTATTGTATTATGAGAACTATAGGTACACAGGTGCGTGGTATAAGGGCACCTATTGTTAAAAATGGAGACGATATTGTAGATGTTGTTGTTACTTCTCTTCAGAAGTCATGGGAGGCAGAAGGATTTCAGCTCAAAGAAAAAGACGTAGTTGGTATAACTGAGTCATTAGTAGCTAGAGCTCAAGGTAACTATGTTACTGTGGATGAGATTGTGACTGATCTAAAAAATAGGTTTCAGGGATGTGGAGAGATAGGTGTAGTTTTTCCTATTTTAAGTAGAAATAGATTTTCGATTATACTTAAAGCAATCAGTAAAGCTTTTGATAAGGTCTATCTCCAGCTGAGTTATCCAGCTGATGAAGTTGGTAACCACCTTATGGATGTAGATAAAATGGATGAATTAAATATTAACCCATATACTGACTCACTTTCAGAAAAAGAGTACAGAAAACTCTTTGGACAAGAGGTCAAACACCCATTTACAGGTGTAGACTATGTGAAAGAATACAAAGAAGTTGGCAATGATGACAATATCGAGATTGTACTTTCCAATGACCCTACAACAATTTTAAACTACACACAAAATATACTGGTAGCCGACGTTCACACTAGGTACAGAACTGAAAAAGTACTCAAAAAAAATCGAGCTAACAAGGTGTTGCGTTTAGACGGTATATGTACTGAGGCTACTGCTGACAATACAGGATATAACCCAGAATACGGATTATTGGGTTCAAATAAAGCTACAGGGGATAGTATAAAGTTATTTCCCCGCCACGGGAAAGAGTATGTAGATAAAATTCAAATGAAAATTAAAGGGTTGACAGGAAAAAACATTGAGGTTTTAATATACGGAGACGGAGCATTCAAAGATCCTGTAGGTAAAATATGGGAGTTAGCTGATCCTGTAGTCTCCCCAGCCTATACCGATGGACTTGAGGGAACACCCAATGAACTTAAACTTAAGTATTTAGTCGATAATAACTTAACAGAAGTTGATGTTGAGCAGATAGATCATCATGCTAAAGAATTTATCAAAAAAAAGGATAATAATTTAATAGGTAAAATGGAAGCACAAGGAACTACTCCCCGTCAATTGACTGATTTGCTAGGTAGTCTGTGCGACTTAACAAGTGGAAGTGGTGATAAGGGAACCCCTATCATATTAATTCAGGGTTATTTTGATAACTTTGCCACAGATTAAGTAAAATGAACTAGCTCTTTTTCTAAAAAAGAGCTAGTTTTTTGTTTTTAGTTATTCTTTTTTTTCATAAGGGTATATTAATAATATGAATAGAAAAATGACCTGTTTATATTTACTGCCTCCTTCTCAAGGAGGTATAAAAGACCACGTAATAACGCTTATAAAGGGACTAGATAAAAATAAATACAGGGCTATTGTTGTTGCACCACCCAGCAAAGAGCTTGAACAAGCTCTGTTGATATTTGAGCATTCTTTCATTCCACTAGGTTGGGATAATAAAACACTAAATAAAATAAAACTTATTAAAAGGATAAGTAAAATAATCAACAGCTACCAAGTTGATATAATGCATACCCATGGATATAAAATAGATATTATAGGTAAAGCTGCTTTGCATCTTAGCAACAAACAAGTAAAGGTTATAACTACTTTACATAACTTCTATCCAAAAAAATTTAATAATCCAATAGTTAGGTTTGGAATGGATTTATTATATAGAAGAAGTGACCATATCATAACCGTATCAAATGCCCTAAAAAATCATATTAATTTAAAAAGGAAGGAAAAAGTATCTGTTATATATAATGGAGTTGATGTAAACCAGAGTTTAAGTCCTAATGAGCGCTATTCTGTTAGTGAAAAAAGAGCAAAAATCATTGGTACAGTGGCCAGGCTTTCTAGTGAAAAGGGAATTGATATACTGATAAGGGCCTTTTCTCAACTTAAACATAAATTTAGTTATTTAGAGCTTATTATAGTTGGATCAGGACCTCGCGAAGAGGCTCTAAGGCAACTTGTAAAGTCACTAAATCTAACTGAATCTATCTACTTTACTGGTTGGCAGCAAGAAACAACAAAATGTCTAGAAAAGATAGATATTTTTGTGATGCCTTCAAGAAGTGAAGGTCTATCCATAGCTACTATAGAAGCTATGATGGCTAAAAAGCCAATTGTGGCAACAAATACAGGAGGCTTGGTTGAATTAATAGACCATAGAGAAACAGGAATTTTGGTAGAACCAAATAATGTGGAACAACTAGGAGAAGGTATCGAACAGTTGCTTGTGGATAGTGATTTGCGCGGTAAAACTAGCATAAATGCTCAATCCAAAGCAGTTGATAGATTTACTAGTGAACTGATGGTTGCAAATACTAAGAGAATATATGAAAAGGTCATGAAGAAGGTGAATTTATGAAATTAAAGCTAACAGTTCTGATAATGTTCATGTTCACTACCCTTTTTCTGTGTCAGGGACAAGTTTCAGCAGTTCAGGCAGAAGAAAAAAGAGCAGTTATATTAATCGTTGATGAATTGACCCATCAGGTAATTGCAAATACAAATTTAATGGAAACTGGGTCTTATGGATTACTGAATACAGCAACCGGAGGGAGACGCACTAGAAATAATGCTTTTTTGACTATAGGATTAGGCAGAGGGGCTACCGGTGGAAATAATAGTGGATTAGCATTTAATTCTTGGGAGAAGTATACAACTTCCTCAGCTCATGAATTATATCAAAAATGGATTGACCACAGCCCCCCTGGCGTAAATATATTCCACTTGGGCATTAACCAAATCAAAGCTGAAAACAATTTCTTGGAGAAAACATTAGGGGATATACTAACAACAAATGGGATTGAAGCATATGTATATGGAAATGCAGATTTTAACACCATAGATCGAAGTATAGCCAATGTAGTTATCAGTTCTAATGGTACAACCAAGGGAAATATTTCTGCGGACCTCTACACTGAAATCAACGGGATTAGAAGAACTAATCTAGAAAAGTTATGGAATCAGGTGGAGTATCCTATAAATAGTTTAACTGTTGTTCAAATTAGCGACTTATTATATCTTAATGATAAGAAGGCTTTTCTAAGTAAACATAAATTTAATGAATTTCGGAATGAATTTATTGTTGATTTAGAACGGTATGTTGAATTTTTAAAGAATAATATTTTAGATAGCTCAAATGACTTATTGATTGTTACAGCAGCTGTTCCTGAAACCGGAGAAGCATCTCGAAGAAATTTTATGACGCCTATTTTAATTTGGGGTAGTGATTTTACAGAAGGTGGAATAATAACTTCCCCTACTACAAAAAGAGAGGGGATAGTAACTCTATCTGATATTGCACCTACTATTTTAAGTCATTTTTCTCTTGAGAATGAAATGGTCGGCAGAATAATAACAGCCATTTCTACAGTGGAACCTGAAAAAACATTTGGTCAAGTTACAGCTTTAAATGAACAATTAATATTCATTTATAACACTAGACCACCTGTTATTAAGACGTATGTCTTTGGACAGATTATTGTAGTATTACTATTTTTAGTAACGCTAATACGTGGATTTAAGGGCAAATGGATTAAATATATGTACGGATTGTTAATGGGACTTTTGTCCATGCCTTTAGTCTTTCTGCTAGCTGCTCCATTTTCAGTAAATCCTATTCTTTTTTGGGTAATGTTATTTTTACTTATTGCCCTTCTGGTGCTCTCGGCTTTTTATTTAGAAGTGAGAAAAAAATTAGCAGGCATTCTAATGCTAACAACAATTACTGTAATTGCATTGATGGGAGATTTGTTGTCAGGTAACTATCTTATCAAACAGTCACTGTTAGGTTACGATGCCATTGCAGGTGCTAGATACTATGGAGTTGGCAATGAATATATGGGAGTGTTAATAGGTTCAACTATAATTTCTTCAGGGTTACTAGTATACTTTTTTCCTAATTTAAATAAGTACTTCATTGTAGGTGCATTAGTATTTATAAGCGCCATTATTGGACACCCTAGTTATGGAACTAATGTGGGTGGTGCTGTAACCTCTGTTTTTGGATTTGGATTGTTCTCTTTTTTATTATTAGGAGTCCAGTTAACAGCAACTAAATTTGCCGCTATAGGGGGAATAGGCCTTTTGGCATTGGTAGTTCTCTTTAACTACGATTTAGCTCGCTCTGTAGAAACGCAATCACATATTGGCAGAACTGCCACCATGATTAAAAATGAAGGAATAAGTGAACTGTTCCACATAGCTATGAGGAAATGGTCCATGAATATAAAGTTAATAAAATACACAAATTGGACACGAGTCTTTCTCGTGTTTGTAATAAGTCTCATTTTCTTGAGTTATAATAATAAAAGCTATTTGTCGAGAATCATGAATAAGTACCCAGAAATTAAAATCTCTGTAAGCTGTATATTTGCCGCATCTTTGGCTACATTGCTCTTAAACGACTCTGGTATAGTAGCAGCGGCTACTATGATGATATATGGTGGTATACCAGCATTTTACTTGTGTTTAAGAGAGTTTTCCTCTTAAAAATGATTGACAAACAAATAAATTATGCTAAAATTTTATTTGGCAGTTTAACATCCATAGAAGGAGGAATGATAATTGAACTCATTGGGTCGTCAGGTGATAGCAGAGATTTATGGTTGTAAGTTTGAAATTCTAAATGATCTTAAAAAGGTAGAAGAGATTATGGTGAATGCAGCATTAGAAGCTGGTGCTGAAGTGAGGGAATTTGTTTTTCATAAGTTTAGTCCTCAAGGTGTCAGTGGAGTAGTAGTTATCTCTGAATCGCATTTGGCAATTCATACTTGGCCAGAACTTGGTTATGCAGCAGTTGATGTGTTTACTTGTGGAGATAAAGTAGATCCTTGGAATGCTTGTAATTACTTGACTACAAACTTTCAAGCAGGACATATGACAGCGAACGAAGTGAAAAGAGGTATGATTGAGCAATCCTCAAAAGAGGCTGTAAACCTTTAGGAGGGATTTTTATTATAGGGTATTATAAAAAATCAAAAGGATAATTTGAGCCTTGCAATACGATAGAGTGTGTTGTAAGGCTTATTTAATTACACGGGACAAGATTACTTTGTAAATAGATAGAGGAAAATAAGCATATATATCGAAATAAGTACAAGTTGCAACAAATATTTAGGGGGATAACTATGGAACAAAGGGCTATTGATAGGCTTAGACCTCAAATAAGCCAGATACAGACGAAGATTAATGACGAAATGAAATATAACGGCAAAGATATAGTTGATTTTTTTAATTATAGAGCTTTTGAAGACTGTATCCCAACTGCACTATTATTGGCTTTTGCTTACAATGATACTGGAGAAGAACTGGAAGAAAACTTGGCCGAATTAGCTTCAGTAGTACATCTGATTGGAATGTCTACTAATGTACACGACGATGTTACTGAAGATTCCAATAGTGCTGGACAAATTTTAGTTGGAGATTTATTATATGGAAAGTTCTATTTAGCTCTTTGCAATGCCAACTATCTAGAATTTTTAAAGCCCTTAGGAGAGATTATTTGCGATATTCATCAAGCTAAAATTGACAAATTGCGTGGGAAAGGTAACTGCTTGGACGAAGACATTTTAATAAAGGAATATGGAAACTTTATTTCTATATGTTGTAAGTTAGGTGCTCATTGGGGTGGTTTAAATCATAAAGATCAGCTCAGGGCAGAAGAAATAGGTCTAAACATTGGAGTTTATATCCAAGCTAAAAAATCTGAATATTCTTTCCCAGAATTAGATAAATATTTACTTAATGCCAAACAGTTAATACAACAATTAAATAGCATTGAAATAAGGGATAATATAACTGCAATTATAGATTTTTTGACAATAAATAAATTGGGAAGTGGTAACATTGTCTAAAAATAAATTTTTAGTGTTTTTAGAAATGATTAAGTTTGAACACACTATTTTTGCTCTACCTTTTGCTTATTTAGGCGCATTTATGGCAGTTGGTGGATTGCCACCAGTTGATAAATTATTTTGGATAACCGTAGCCATGGTAGGTGCTAGAACAGCTGCTATGGCTTTAAATCGCTTAATTGACAGACATATTGACAAACTAAACCCCAGGACTGCTCAAAGGGCTATTCCCAGTGGTGCAATTTCTACTATAGAAGTATGGGCATACACCATAATTTCTTTTGCAGTACTCTTTTTAGCAGCGACTATGCTCAATCCACTCTGTGTTAAGTTAATGCCAATTGCAGTATTTGTTTTAGTAATATATTCCTATATGAAGCGCATCTCTTGGACATGCCACATAGTACTTGGAATTGCTATCGGTCTAGCACCATTAGGGAGTTGGGTTGCAATTACTGGGAAAATCAACTTACCCGGTGTTATATTAGCTATTGCTGTGGCGAGTTGGGTTGCAGGGTTTGACATTATATACTCCTGTCAAGACTGGGAGTTTGATAAAGAAAATAAATTACACTCCATTCCAGTAGAATTTGGTTTAGAAAAAGCCTTAATTATTTCAAAATTATTTCACATTATTGCTCCTGCTATGTTTGTTATAATTGGTTTGATAATGAATTTTGGTATTATTTATTATGTAGGGGTATTAATTGCCATTTCACTGTTACTGTATGAACACAGTTTAGTACGCCCTAATGATTTAACGAAAATTGATATGGCTTTCTTCAATATGAACGGCTACCTAAGCGTAGTTATGTTTGTATTTACTCTAATTGATTTGATAATTAAATGAGGTGATTTCATATGATGGATTTGTTTAGTAATTCTGAATTAGCCGGTATCGCAAAAAAAGTTGTAGCAGGTCAGCGATTAACTAAGGAAGATGGTATTAAGCTAATGAACTCCAACGATTTGCTTGCCATTGGCCAAATGGCTGATTATGTGCGACAAAAGAAAAATGGAAACAAAGCCTACTTTATTCATAATCGACATATTAACCATACCAACATTTGTGTCAATGAGTGCAAATTTTGCGCTTTTGGCGTGGATGAGAAACATGAAACTGCCTACCTAATGACCTTAGATGAAATTGAAGCTCGAGCAAAAGAGGTAGTTGATACTCGTGTTTCGGAGGTTCACATTGTAGGAGGGTTACACCCTGACTTGTCCTTTGACTTTTATTTAGAAATGTTGCGACTAGTTAAAGCAATCTTACCAAATACTCATATTCAAGCATTTACTGCAGTAGAGATTGCTTATTTTGCCAAGCAACTGGAGACTACCTATGAAGATGTCCTTAAACAACTTCGCAGTGCAGGTCTAGGTTCTCTACCAGGTGGGGGAGCTGAGGTGTTCTCTCCTAGAGTGCGGGAGCAGTTGTGCCATAAGAAAATAAGTGGCGAAGAATGGCTAAAGGTAATGGAGTCTGTTCACAAAATTGGTATGAGAAGTAACGCTACCATGCTATATGGACATATAGAAACTGCAGAAGAGCGAATTGATCATCTTCTTAAACTGCGAGAATTACAAGACAGAACAGGGGGATTTATGACATTTATACCTCTGGCATTTCACCCCAAAAATACAGGTCTAGAGGACAAGGGAATCTTAAAAACTACAGGATTTGAAGACCTTAAAATGTTAGCTGTGTCCAGACTAATGCTGGACAACTTTGATCATATTAAAGCCTTCTGGATTATGGTTGGTCCTAAGTTGGCGCAAATTTCATTGAGCTTCGGAGTAGATGATATTGATGGAACTGTTATTGAGGAAAAAATAACTCATGCAGCAGGTGCTGAAACTGGACAGGGCATGACCAAGCGAGAAATCCTCAACTTAATTAGAAAAGCTGGAAAAGTTCCAGTAGAAAGGGATACTCTTTACAATGTTATCCAGGAGGATTTTCATGAGTCATAAAGTTGTTCTTGGAAAGGTTGATTATCTTAACTGTTTTCCAATTTATTATCCTATAGAACAAGATATTATCTCTACTCCCTGTGAGATTAAAAAAGGGCCACCATCCTTACTCAATAGGGAATTTATTTCAGATGCAATTAATATCACTCCAATTTCTTCAATAGAATACGCACGTAATTGGAATATTTGCAAGGTTGTGCCTAACTTATCCATTAGTGCTGAGGGAACTGTAATGAGCATCTTGCTATTTAGTAAAGTTGACTTTAAAGAGCTACAGGGAAAGAGTATTGCCGTAACAACATCATCAGCTACATCTGTTGTATTATTGAAGATACTCATGCAGGAGGCCTTGGGGGTTGAAGCCACCTATATGCCTGAAAAGCCAGATTTAGATGAAATGCTCACAAATCATGATGCGGCTCTTTTAATAGGAGATGATGCTCTTAAGGGTAAAGTGCTGTCAAATCAGTACCATATCTTGGACTTAGGTGAACTTTGGTATCGGTTTACAGGTTTTCCTATGGTATATGCTCTGTGGGTGGTTAAAGAAAGTATGAGTACGAGTTTATCAGAAAAGTTTTCTGCTACTATTACTGGGTTAGAGCAGGCGAAACAGTGGCAGCTGGAGCAAAAAGAGTTCTTAATTAAAACCGCAGAATCCAACTATCCTTTTGAAGAAAAAATTATTAGAGACTATTATAGTACTATTCAATATGATCTCGGGAACAGGCATATTGAAGGATTAAAATTATTTTATTACTATGCAAGCAAAATAGGGATTTTAGATAAAAGATATGATCTAAATTTTTGGAGTGATTAGATATGAACTGTAACGACATCTATCAAAAAGCCCTCTCTGGTGCTCGACTCAGCTTAGAAGAAGGTGTATTCCTATTAGAAAATGGAGAGTTATTGACTCTAGGGCAAATTGCTAATGTGAGAAAACAAAGAGTTCATAAGGAAAAAATAATCACCTTTGTAATTGACCGAAACATTAACTATACAAATGTCTGTACGGTAAAATGCAAGTTTTGTGCATTTTACCGAAATCAAGGGGAGAACGATGCTTATATTCTTACAGACAAGGAATTATTTCATAAAATAGATGAAACTATTGCTCAGGGGGGGACTCAACTTCTAATCCAAGGTGGACTCCACCCTGAACTGGGACTTAATTATTATGCAAGCCTATTAAAAAAAATAAAGGCTAAGTATCAGATCCATATTCATTCCTTTTCACCACCAGAAATTAAACATATGGCTCTTATGGCTAATCGACCTGTTAAGGAAATTTTACTTCATTTAAAAGCAGCTGGACTTGACTCTATTCCCGGTGGTGGAGCTGAAATTTTAGTTGATAGGGTTCGAGAGAAAATTAGTCAAGATAAGATTTCCGCTGACTCTTGGCTTAATATAATGAAATCTGCTCATCAAGTAGGATTTAAAACTACAGCTACTATGATGTTTGGCAGTATAGAAACTTTATCTGAGAGAGTAGAACATCTGATTAAAATACGTGATATACAGGATGAAACACAAGGATTTACAGCATTTATTCCCTGGAGCTTTCAGCCCAATAATACTTATCTAGGAGGAGTTGCCGCAACATCGGTAGAATACTTGAAAATGGTTGCTATTTCTCGCATACTGTTAGATAATGTACCTAATATTCAAGCCTCATGGGTAACACAAGGGTCTAAAGTAGCTCAAACAGCCATGTTTTTTGGTGCTAATGACTTTGGTGGAACCATGTTGGAAGAAAACGTCGTTCGAGCAGCTGGTGTAACAAATAATGTTTTGATAGATGAAATAATTAACTCAATAAGAATTGCAGGCTTTCAGCCCGCTCAGAGAAATACCTTTTATAATATATTAAAAAGATTTTAGTATTAAAGAAGCAGGTGGCACAAAATGAAATCGTGGGTAGTATTTGCAGAAGTGAAAAATGATTTAAAATTAGTAGAAGAAGAGTTAGAACAACAGGTATGTGCCAGTGATGACTTCTTAACTGAAACTTCTTCTCATTTATTAAAAGCAGGGGGCAAACGATTGAGACCTGCTTTTGCGCTATTAGCTGGTAAGTTTTATAATTATAACCTAGAACGTATGATGCCACTAGCAGTGGCATTAGAAATGATTCATATGGCTACATTAGTTCACGACGATGTGGTAGATACTTCCCTCACCCGAAGGGGAATTCCTACAGTAAAGGCCAAGTGGGGAAATAAAATATCAATCCATACTGGAGACTTTCTCCTAGCCCGTTCCCTAGTGCTAGTATCAAATTATAGTGATCCGCGCATTTCTAAAACTCTAGCTAAGGTGAGCGTAAAAATGTGTCAAGGAGAAATACAGCAAATTATATCAGCCTATGATGCAGATCAAACAATTAGAGATTATTTTTATCGAATAAACAGAAAAACGGCCCTTTTAATTTCAGCTAGTTGTAAACTAGGCTCAATAGTTAGTGGCGCCCCTACCAGTACTGTCAATGCCCTAAGTCGTTACGCCCATAATTTAGGAATGGCTTTTCAGATTACTGATGATATATTGGATTTAACAGCAAAGAATACTAAATTCGGAAAACAAGTTGGCAGTGACCTGCGCCAAGGCATTATTACCTTGCCAATTATCTGTGCTCTACAAAATTCCCCCAAAGATCTTGAATTTCGGGAACTTATAGCTAAGAAAAATAAGACAGATGTTGAAATACAGCAGGCCATTGGATTTATAAAGGACAATAAAGGGATAGAATATGCTAATGAAATAAGCTTTAAGTTTTTAGAAAAAGCAAAGAACAATTTACTCCATTTACCAGACACTAAAGCTAAAAAGGCTTTTAATTATATTGCTGAACAAATAGGAAAACGACAATTTTAATGATACCCTATAGCAAAGGAAATGATAGCATGACAAAAGTATACCCTATGCACTCAAAACTAGAAAACAAGCCCTGCGTGGTAGTGGGTGGAGGGGAAGTTGCAGAGAGAAAGATCAAAAAACTTGTCAGTGCTGGTGCCAAAGTAACGGTGATTAGTCCTGATATAACTACAGAAATAGAGATTCTCAGATCTAAGGGGAAATTGAAAGTACTAAAGCGACCCTACGCTTATGGAGATATGAGCAATTTTTTCTTAGCCATCTGTGCTACTGACATCAAGGAAGTAAACCAAGAAGCTGCCAGAGAATGTGATCAACACAATATTCTGGTTAATGTTGTAGATGACCCAGATATGTCTAGCTTCATTGTACCATCCGCCTTACACCGAGGAGACTTGACTATCAGTATTACAACAGGAGGGGCAAGCCCTGGGCTAGCTCGAAAAATCAAAAAAGATTTAGAGCTAAATTATGGGCCTGAATATGAAGAATACATTAATATCCTTAAGATGGTAAGAGTAAGAGTTATGAGCGAATGTAACGATCCTAGCATTAGAAAAATGATTTTTAGAGAAGTTTTGGAACTCGGTGTTTTAGAATTAATTGAAGCAGGTAATTATACACTGGCAAAGGAGAGAGTTAACAAATGTTTATCGTTGTTGTAGGTCTAAATCACAAAACTGCTCCCGTCGAAATAAGGGAAGGACTTGCTTTTTCTTCTAGGACAATCGAAACAGCCCTAGGTGACTTGCACTCATCACAGGATATATACGGCTGTGCAATTCTCTCCACATGCAATCGTACAGAGTTTTATGCAGCTGTTACTGATGTAGATGCAGGTCTAAAAGCTGTATACAATTTTATTGATAACTACTTGGAAGAAGACATTGCAGATATTAAGCATTACCTGTATACACCCACCTGTGAAAATGCAATCAGGCACTTGTTTAGAGTGGCAGCAGGTTTGGATTCAATGGTATTAGGTGAAACTCAAATATTGGGACAAGTAAAAGAAGCTTACCAACTTGCATGTGAGCATAAAGTGAGTAATAATGTGCTTAATACTCTATTCCAAAATGCTATTACTGTTGGGAAGAGAGTACGAACAGAAACTGCTATTGACAAGACCCCTGTTTCAATTAGCTATACAGCTGTGGAATTAGCAAAACAACTATTTGGAGACTTAACAGGTTTTTCAACTTTGATTATCGGTGCAGGAGAAATGAGTGAGCTTACCGCAAAACATTTAGTAGCAAACGGAGTTAGTTCTGTATTAGTATCAAACCGCTCCTACGACAGAGCAGTAGAGTTAGCTCATGAATTTGGTGGTAATGCAGTTCGCTTTGATGAGCTTTTTGAGCATATGAAAAATGCTGATATAATTATTAGTTGTACTGCTTCACCCAAATATATTATTGATAAAGAGAAAGTGGAAGAAGTAATGTTAGGAGAAAGAAAGGGCAAAAAGCTCTTCATGATAGATATTGCTGTTCCTAGGGACATTCACCCTGATGTGGGTAAGATTGATGGTGTAAGTTTATATGATATAGACAGCCTGCAAAATGTAGTAGACAACAATTTAGCTGAACGAAAAGAAGCCGCTAAAAATGCTGAAATTATTATTGAAGATGAGCTTAGCCAGTTTCTTAAGTGGGTTAATTCATTATTTGTTGTTCCTACGATTGTGGCTCTGAAAGAAAAAGGCGAACAAATTAAGAAAACTGAAATGCAAAAGGCTTTTAATAAATTTGGAACTCTTACAGAAAGAGAAAAAAATATAATTGGTGCACTATCTAATTCCATTGTCAATCAATTATTACATGACCCTATAGTAAACCTAAAGGAGTACGCCGATACTAGTCAAGGTCATTTGTACACTGAGATTATGCAAAACCTTCACGGTTTAGATGTTAAGGGACAGAAGAATAAAAACTAAAAGGAGGAGCGTATGTCTAAAAAAGTTATTATAGGCACAAGAGATAGCAACCTAGCTATGTGGCAAACAAAGTGGGTTAAGAAAAAACTAGAGGAAGCACATCCACATTTAGATATTGAAGTAAAGCCAATAAAAACTCAAGGTGATAAAATTTTAGATGTAGCATTGTCTAAGATAGGAGATAAGGGTCTTTTTACTAAAGAGCTTGAAGTGGCAATGCTCGATAACACTATCGACTTTGCTGTACACAGTATGAAAGATTTACCTACCGTGCTACCAGATGGGTTAGTGGTTTCAGCAATTACTGAGAGACATGACCCTAGAGATGTTGTTATCTCAAAAACTGGAGTTAAGCTAAAAGATTTACCTGAGGGTGCTGTGATTGGTACTAGTAGTTTGCGAAGACAATCTCAAATAAACAACCAACGACCTGATTTTAAAATTAAAGATATAAGGGGAAATTTAAACACTAGAATGAGAAAACTGGAAGAGGGTAATTACGATGCCATTATTCTAGCTGCAGCAGGAGTAGAGCGTCTGGATTGGGCAAGTAAAATTACTGAAAAATTAGATATTGATAAATTTTTGCCAGCAGTAGGCCAAGGTGCCCTAGGGATAGAAGCAAGGGCAGGGGATGATTTTATAAGTGAAGTAGTTTCTGTATTAAATGATCGTGACACTTCTCTGGCTGTTAGAGCTGAACGAGCAATGCTGAAAACCCTTGAAGGTGGCTGCCAGATACCCATTGGAGCTCATGCATATATTGATAATGATCAAATTGTATTATCAGGTTTTGTGGGAAGTGTTGATGGCAAAGAGCTAATCCGAGAATCAAAAAGGGGACCAGTAGCTTCTCCAGAAGAATTGGGCATAGCATTAGCTGAAAGCTTAATAGCATCAGGAGCATTAGATATATTAAGACAAATTAGAAATTAATGGACTAGAAAGGGGAATAACATGGGAACGGGAATGGTTTATTTAGTAGGTGCTGGACCTGGAGATCCGGGCTTAATAACTGTTAAGGGATTAGAAGCTATAAAAAAGGCAGAAGTTATTATTTATGATAGATTGGCAAATAGGCGATTACTACAGCATGCAAGTGAAGATGTGGAGCTAATATATGTAGGTAAATCGCCCGATAGACATACATTAACTCAAACTGAGATTAACCAAGCAATAGTAGATAAGGCTAAAGAAAACAAGATAGTGACAAGGCTAAAAGGTGGCGATCCATTTGTTTTTGGCCGGGGTGGTGAAGAAGCAGAAGTCTTACTGGAAAACGATATTAAATTTGAAATAGTTCCTGGGATAACTTCAGCTATATCTGTTCCAGCTTATGCTGGTATCCCTGTAACCCATAGAGACTTTACATCGTCTTTTGCAGTAATTACAGGAAATGAAGACCCTAATAAAGAAGATTCTAGTATAGATTGGAGCAAAATAGCTACTGCACATGGCACTTTAGTATTTTTGATGGGTATGTCTAATCTTCCCAAAATAGTAGAAAAGTTAACAGCAAATGGTCGTAGCAGTGACACTCCGGTTGCTTTAGTTAGATGGGGAACTAGACCAGAACAGGAAACATTAACTGGAACTTTAGAAGATATTGTACAAAAAAGTAAAGAGAATAAATTTAAGAACCCAGCTATCATAATTGTTGGAAAAGTTGTCCAGCTACGTGAAAAACTGAAGTGGTTTGAGGATAAGCCACTATTTGGACAAAGAGTTGTTGTCACTAGATCTAGAAATCAAGCAAGTGATCTAGCAAAGCGAATTGAAGATTTAGGGGGAGAACCCTTTGAATTTCCTACCATTAAGATTGAAGAGCCTGATTATGAACAATTGGATAAGGCACTTGATCAAATTCAAGAATATAAATGGATTGTATTCACCAGCGTCAATGGAGTAAAGTACTTCTTTAAGCGAATGGCTTTCAAGGGAATTGACATTCGTTCTTTATACCAGGCAAAAATTTGTGCTGTTGGACCAAAGACTATGGAACTTTTAACTGAGAGAGGAATAATCGCCGATTATATTCCAGGAGAATATAAAGCAGAGATCATTATAGAGGGATTAAAGAATAAAATTAATTCAGGGGATAAGATCTTGCTACCTAGAGCTGATATAGCCAGGAAGATTTTACCAGAAGCATTAAGTGAGTTAGGAGCCGTTGTAGACGATGTAGTTGCATATAAAAATGCACTCAACGATACTTCTGCCCACCATTTAAAGGAGCTTTTGGAAAACGGAGATATTACAGTATTAACATTTACCAGCTCTTCTACTGTAAAGAACTTTATCAGTATGCTAAATGTCAGCGGAAATGAACTAAAAGAACTTTTAAACGGAGTTAAGGTAGCATCTATAGGACCTATTACATCCTCAACAGCTAAAGAGCTAGGGGTAAATGTAGATATTGAAGCTAAGGAATATACAATAGATGGACTTGTAGAAGCAGTCCGCTCTATTACAAATGATTAGAGAATAACTGTGTTCTGGAAAGGTGGAGGCTTATATGATTAGTATTACTAAATTTTTGCTGGGAACTAGTAATTTTGGGGATACCCTGCGCTATAAAAAAGGAGCAAAGAATACAGTACATGGTACCAGCGACGGTTATGGGCCTGTGGTTGCTTGGAATATGACCAGAACTTGCAATTTAAAGTGTAGGCACTGTTACATGAATTCTGAAAACAAACAATACGAAGGAGAATTAACTCATCAAGAGGCGTTAAAGTTTATTGATGACCTTTGTGCGTTTAAGGTACCTGTTTTGCTATTCTCCGGCGGGGAACCTTTGATAAGAGAAGATTTTTTCCACTTAGCTGAACACGCTGCTAAACACAATATCAGGCCTACTGTATCTACAAACGGTACTTTAATAACCCGAAAAGTAGCCCAAAAACTTAAGGAAATAGGTGTAGGCTATGTGGGTATAAGCTTAGATGGTCTCAGGGAAGCTAATGACAAGTTTAGAGGTAAAGAAGGTGCTTTTGATGCAGCGCTTCAAGGAATTGAAAATTGTGTTGCTGTGGGGCAACGCGTAGGACTACGCTTTACAATTAATAAGCACAATTACAATGACCTGGATCAGATTTTTGATTTAATTGAAGAGCATAATATCAATAGAGTTTGCTTCTATCACCTAGTTTATTCTGGGAGAGGTAGTGAGATGATAAAAGAGGATATCTCCCATGAAGAGAGTAGGAAAGCTATGGATACAATAATGGAAAGAACTATGGATTTCCATCGCCGAGGGCTTGAAAAAGAAATCTTAACGGTGGATAATCACGCTGATTCCATTTATCTATACATGAAGCTAAAGGAGATAGATCCTAAGAGAGCAGAAGAAGTTTATGAGTTGATGCAGATTAATGGAGGTAATAGATCTGGAATAGCCTTTGCAAATGTGGACAGCTTGGGCAATGTTCATCCTGATCAATTTACCCAAAACCATACTTTTGGCAATGTGAAGGAAACGCCATTTAGTGAAATATGGACTAACATGTCCCACCCTATACTGGCAGGTCTAAAAAATAGAAAGCCTTTATTAAAAGGACGCTGTTCTAAATGTAGCTGGCTTCACGTCTGTAATGGTAACTTTAGAGCTAGAGCAGAAGCTGTTACAGGAGACTTCTGGGAATCAGATCCAGCATGCTATTTAAGTGATAGCGAAATTGGTCTATAAACAAGAATACAAGAGAGGTGTTTTTTGTGTACTTTCCCCAGTACCGACCGCGAAGACTGCGAGCTAACAGCACTTTTAGAAACATGATCGCAGAGACAAAGTTAGATACAAATGATTTAGTATATCCCCTTTTTGTTGTAGAGGGAGAGGATATTAAAAGAGAAGTTAAATCCATGCCTGGGGTCTACCAACTGTCACTTGAGCACTTGGTGAAAGAGGTAGAGGAAGTCTACAGTATGGGAATAAAAGCAGTACTTCTCTTCGGGATTCCCGAGCATAAAGATGCAGTTGGCACAGGTGCATATAGTGACGATGGTATCGTGCAGTTGGCAGTAAAGAAAATCAAAGAAAAAAGGCCAGAAATTACTGTAATAACTGATGTATGTCTATGTGAATTTACTGACCACGGTCATTGTGGGCTTGTGGGAAAGAATGGAGAAATATTAAATGACCCCACATTAGACCTGTTAGCCCAGACTGCTTTATCTCATGCTATGGCAGGAGCAGACATGGTAGCACCTTCGGATATGATGGACGGAAGAGTAAGGGCCATTAGAGATGTATTGGATGCCAACTCTTTTGAGCAGCTACCAATAATGGCTTACTCTGCTAAATATGCTTCTGCCTTCTACGGTCCCTTCAGGGATGCGGCCCAGTCGGCACCTCAGTTTGGCGACAGACGCACATATCAGATGGACAATGCTAACACATTGGAAGCAATAAGGGAAACTGAATTAGATATAGCAGAAGGTGCAGATATTGTAATGGTAAAGCCAGCTCTTTCGTATCTTGATATAATAAAGACTATCAAACAGGAATTCAATTACCCAGTAGCAGCCTATAATGTAAGTGGTGAATACTCCATGATTAAAGCAGCTGCTCAAAATGGATGGATTGATGAAGAAGCAGTGGTATTAGAGAAGATAACTAGTATGAGAAGAGCTGGTGCTGATATAATTATCACTTACCACGCAAAGACTATAGCAAATATTTTACAGAAATAGTTGCTAAATTTATGAGGTGTTGATCTATGATTATATCTTGGAATACTACAAATGCATGTAATATGTATTGCGATCACTGTTATAGGGATGCAGGAGCTAAGGCAGAAGAAGAGTTAAATACTGAAGAGGGAAAGGCCTTGCTGAACGAAATTGCTAAAGCAGGATTTAAGATAATGATTTTTAGCGGCGGCGAACCCTTTATGCGAGACGATATTTTTGAGCTAGTTGCCCATGCTACTAGTTTAGGCTTGCGACCAGTATTTGGTACCAACGGAACCATGATAACCCCTGAAGTAGCTCAAAAGCTAAAAGAAGTGGGCACTATGGGTGTGGGTATTAGTCTAGATAGTGTGGATCCGGAAAAACACGATAAACTTCGCTGCTATAAAGGCGCTTGGGAAGAGGCAGTTCAGGGAATGAAGAATTGTAAAGAAGCTGGCCTTCCCTTTCAAATACACACTACTGTAATGGATTGGAACTACAATGAAGTGGAAGCTCTAACCGATATGGCAGTTGAGTTAGGAGCAGTTGCGCATCACATCTTCTTTTTAGTACCCACTGGCCGAGCTGAAAATATCGAAGAGGAATCCCTAAGGGCTGAGCAATATGAACGGTTATTAGAACGAATTATGAAAAAGCAACAGGAAGTTGATATTGAATTAAAGCCCACCTGTGCACCCCAGTTTATGCGCATAGCAAAGCAAATGGGCCTTAACCTGCGATTTGGTAGGGGGTGCTTGGCTGGAACCTCTTACTGTATTATTGGTCCTAAAGGAAAAGTCCAACCATGTGCCTACATGGATCTGGAAATAGGAAATGTTAGAGAAACTCCATTTAGTGAAATTTGGGAAAACAATCCCGTCTTTAAGGAACTTCGAACAATGGCGTATAAAGGCGGTTGCGGTTCCTGTGGATATAAGAAATTATGCGGAGGCTGTAGAGCTAGAGCTGCTTTTTATAATGATGGTGACTATATGGCGGAGGAACCTTGGTGCTTATATCATGGGCGAAAGGGTGTATAAGAAAATGGATGAAATCAACAAAGAAATAATTAATATGATTCAGAAGGACTTTCCCATCCACAATAGGCCTTATAGTATTATTGGAGCTGAGATGGGAATAAGCGAAGAAGAAGTTATAAATAGAATTACAGATATGAAAGAGGCAGGATTAATTAGAAGAATGGGTGGAATTTTTGACTCTCGCAAGCTTGGCTACTATAGTACTTTATGCGCTGCTAAGGTGCCTGAAGATAAAATAGAAGAAGTGGCAGAAGCAATTAATTCCGTTCACGGTGTTACCCATAATTATTTGCGGGAACACTCTTATAATATGTGGTTTACGCTTATTGTCTCATCAAAGGAAAAATCAGAAAGAGTACTCCAAGAATTGAGGGAAAGTACAGCAGCTGAGAGTATTATCAGCTTGCCCTCTGAAAAGTTGTTTAAAATCAGTGTTAATTTTGATTTGAATGAGGTGTAAGCATGAATATAACAGAATTAGATAAAGATATTATTAGAAAACTACAAGGAGATTTGCCCTTAAGTCCTGAACCCTTTAAGGAAATAGCTCAGTCATTAGACATAAGTGAGGAAGAGCTATTAGAAAAGATTAGATTACTTAAAGAGCAGGGGATAATTCGCAGATTTGGTGCAGCCCTACGACATAGAGAAGCAGGTTATAAGGCTAACGCTATGGTAGTTTGGGAGGTAGAAGAGGAAAAAGCACTTGACATGGGTCAAAAAATGGCTCAATTTCCCGAGGTAACCCATTGCTATAAACGCAGAACTTATCCAGGCTGGCCCTATAATTTATTTACCATGGTTCACGGAACTACTAAAGAACAATGTTATCAAATAGCAGAAAGAATAAATGAAGCGGTAGACGCGAAAAATTACAAACTACTGTTTAGCACCAAAGAACTTAAGAAGACAAGTATGAAGTATTTTGTAGAATAATTCTTATAAGGGAGTGTTTAATGTCATGCATCATGGTTACCAAAAATCAGTTAATTTATTTGAAGATGCACAGAAAGTAATACCTGGTGGTGTAAACAGCCCTGTTAGAGCCTTTAAAGGAGTAGGTGGGGATCCTGTCTTTATTGACAGGGGAAAAGGTTCAAAAGTTTATGATGTAGACGGAAATGAATACGTTGACTATGTGGCGTCTTGGGGACCGTTAATATTAGGACACCTGCATCCATCTGCAGTAAAAGCTTTAGAGGATTGCCTACAGAAGGGAACTAGCTTCGGTGCTCCCACTGAATTGGAAACTGAGATGGCAGAACTATTAATAGATATTATGCCCTCTATAGAGATGGTTAGAATGGTCAACTCTGGCACAGAAGCAACTATGAGTGCACTGCGCCTGGCAAGAGGTTACACAAAGCGAAGTAAAATTGTCAAATTTGAGGGCTGTTATCACGGTCACGCTGATTCGCTACTAATTAAAGCTGGTTCTGGTGCATTAACTCTAGGTGAGCCTACAAGTCCCGGTGTACCTGAAAACATAGCCAACAATACAATAACAGCTTCTTATAATGACTTAGATATGGTTAAGAAGATATTTGAATTAGAGGGAGAGAATATTGCTGCAATAATATTAGAGCCTGTAGCTGGTAATATGGGTTGTATTCCACCCGAGCCCGGATTTCTAGAAGGACTACGGAAGCTTACTAACGACTACGGAAGCTTATTAATTTTCGATGAAGTAATGTGTGGCTTTAGAGTAGCCTTAGGAGGTGCTCAAGCCAGGTTTAATATACAACCTGATATCACCTGTTTAGGCAAAGTAATTGGTGGTGGACTTCCAGTAGGGGCATACGGCGGTACTAAAGAAATAATGGAATACATAGCTCCAGCAGGGCCTATCTATCAGGCGGGTACACTTTCTGGTAACCCACTAGCTATGTCTGTTGGAATTGCTACGCTTAAAGAACTGCAAAAACCAGGCGTTTATGAAGACTTAGAGCAAAAGACTGAAAAAATTGTCTCCGGCTTGAAGGATGCCGCTAAGGAAACTGGTTTGAATTGCAGCTTTAATCACATTGGCGCCATGTACTCAATCTTCTTTACTAAGGGTCCAGTAAATAGCTTTAAAGCGGTAACAAAATCAGATTTAGAAATGTTTAATAAGTTTTTCCACATGATGTTAAAAGAAGGCATATATCTAGCTCCTTCACAATTTGAAGCTTCATTTATGTCCACAGTTCACTCGGATCAAGATATTGAAAAGACTATAGCGGCAGCGAAAAAAGTATTTAAACTTCTTTAGTTTAGCGTTTAAATATGCGGAGGTTGGCCATACTATAGTTACACACTCACTTCTTCATCAAGACCTCCTTAAAAAAGAAGACCCGTTAATGACGGGTCTTCTTTTTTTCTGTGTTTAATAGCAGGAAATACCTATTTGAGACTTTTGCAAATTAATTAACCCTTGATATATAAGGTTTTCAATATCATAAAAAAGGACTTCACCCCAATGTGGAGAAATTTTCAAGTGACAAAACAAGAAAACCCACAAGGAGGGAAGTCACTTTGTATATTCTCCAAGA